>NZ_JBMPIX010000024.1:0-62508 GCF_049341065.1 Pacificoceanicola algae
AAATGGCGTGCAGCTTCGTGTTCATGCCGCCCTTGGTGCGACCGATCAGGCGACCACGCCCCCCTTTTTGGCGGCCAAGCGAAATGCTTCCGTAGCCATCCCATCCAGTCGGAAAATGACCTTGAAGCATTCTGACCCGGCGACCTAAAAAGAACATCGCGTCGTTTGTTTTTGTCGGATCGCTCAACGCCGCCGCTCTGGACTGAAGCGCCTCAGGCAAATGATGTGGTTCCATTCCCAACGATATGCTTACTGCCTCTGGAAGGCTGTATTCGCTGACAGTTACCCAATAGGAGTAGTCTGCCGCGACTGAACTGCAACCAAACCCTTGCGACAGCCAGACGGGCATTCTTCGCCTCAGTTGTGCAATTTTGGCCTCGATAGTCTTGGAAACCTCGCCCAAGTTAAAGGTTCCCTCGCGATTGGCCGCTTCGAGCTGAGCAACGCTCAAGGCTTCAAGCATTTCTCGTATAGTGTTTCTGGTCGAGACCAAATGCTTCTCGAACGGCTCGAAAACTCTTGGGCTGGTGGGGCCGATTTCATGCTTCAGGTAAGGAGCTTTCCAATCGTACAAGTCGCCCAAGAAACTGACGAGCAACTTGTCGATCATGATGTTGCGGGTGTCTGCTGTGGCCAAAGGGCGGTCTCCGAAGAATCGACACTTAGCCTGCCTTGAGTTCTTCCAGATATCCAGCCCACCAATCGGCCATCCTCACACGTTCATCCCAATGAAGGCCTCGCGCATAGGCTCGCCGCACCGCGTTGCCCTCAACATGCGCCAACTGCCGTTCAATCGCGTCCGGGTGCCAAAGGCCGCTCTCATTGGCCAGCGTCGAGAACGTTGCACGGAAACCGTGGGCGGTCATTTCCTCACCGGTGTAACCGATCCGGCGTAGCGCCGCGTTCAGGGTGTTTTCGCTCATTGGGCGTTGATACGAGCGCAGGCTTGGGAATAGAAACTCACCTGCGCCGGTGATGTCCCGTAATTCCGCAATTAGTGCCAAAGCCTGTGCGGCTAGGGGCACGTCGTGCGCACGTCGCATTTTCATCTGTTCCGCTGGTATTGACCAGATTGCCTTCAAGGTGTCGATGTCGGTCCATTTTGCGTGGCGCGACTCTCCGGGGCGCTGGGCCAACAGCGCCAAGAGTTGAAGGCCGATCCTCGTTGTTCGTTGACCGCGAAAACCGTCGATGGCGCGCAATAAGGCTCCGAAACCCTTTGGGTCGGTAATCGCCGCGCGCGCCTTCACCTTGGGTCGGATCAGCGCATCTTGCAGAGCGTATGTTGGATCACTCTCCGCCGCGCCGTTCGCGCCTGCATACCGAAAGACACCGCCGATCTTGGACCGCAAGCGTTTTGCGGTTTCATAGTTTCCCTTCGCCTCGACCTTTCGCAGCGCGACGAGGATATCGGGGGCGGTGATTTCCGCAATCGAGCGAGACCCAAACTCCGCCTTCGCCTTGTCCAAAAGCCATTCCGTCTTTGCCATAGTAGCCGGTGCGCGCCCCTCACGCCTTGCCTTGTCGATGAACCGATCTGCAAAATTGGCAAAGGTCTGCTCGGTCGTTTTCAGCGTCTCGCGTTTCTCTTCCTGTTTCGCTGCGCTTGGGTCGCGTCCCGAAGCCAAAATGGTGCGAGCGGCGTCCTTGGCCTTCCGCGCGTCCGCGCGTCCGCGCGTCCGCGAGGCCTACAGCCGGATAAGCGCCCAGCGCCAGCAATTTCTCCTTCCCGCCGAAGCGATACTTCAACCTCCAGAGCTTCGAGCCGCTTGGCCGGATGTCGAGATAAAGGCCTTCGAAGTCGGAAACCTTGTAGGGCTTCTCCTTTGACTTCAGGCCGCGAATCTGCGCGTCGCTCAGGGGCATTGTGGGGGTATCCTATCCAGCGCTTCTCACGCGATACCCCCGGAACTACCCCCAATGGGGGTAGATGATACCGGACCAAGCCGCACGGCTTTGGACCAACGGGTACCGCAATCCCCTTATAAAACTGGAAATTCAGGATGTCTTGGGATGTCTTCGGATTGAAGAGTGGTGCCCCCACACGGACTCGAACCGCGGACCTACTGATTACAAATCACAAACTGATATTTATACAGTTGGCGCACGTTGGTGCGCTTAATCAGTAAAAACATGTAGTTATCTATTTTTGCAACGATAATCAGTCGGTTGACACTGCGCCAGAATGCGTCTTAGTGAACTCGTCTGTTGCAAAAAACGTTGCAAAAACGGAGATGGATAGATGACTGCTGCAATCGACTTCACGAAGAACGCGAAATTACTGAAAGCGCCACCGGGCATGTATCGTCATGATGGCGACCGCTTTCCGGGCCTATATCTGAACGTCGGCAAACGGCGTTCGACTTGGTATCTGAAAAAGCGGGTCGGTGGCAAAGTGAAGTCGATTAAGGTCGGCGCGTTCCCCGATATGGATGCCACGCAGGCGAGCAAGCAAGGCGACACCAAGACTAAGCAGGTGCGCACCAGCCCGGACATCACAACGGTGCGTGACGGCTGGGAGAAGCACTGTGACACGTCACAGGCAATGGGGTCGATGTCCGACAAGCACCGCGCCGACATGACGGCCAAGCTGGAACGACATGCCCCCGACATTCTGAAACTGCACGTTGCCGATGTGACCTCCGCACGCGTGCAAGATGTGGTGAACGGCCTTGCGAAGGACGGCATGAAGGCAACGGCCCGACATGTGCGCACGGCGCTCGGCTCTGCCTTTAACTACGCCAACGTCCCGAACCCTGTTTCTGGCAAGAAAGTGCGTGCGCCGAGTTCCGGCGAAACAGAAACGAAGTGGACGGTCGCGTGCGCGGCACACGGTCTCGACGAGGACGACTGGTCGCCCATGTGGGATGCGATCATGAAGGTCGACAACGCGCTGCGCCGCACAGCTTGGATCGTGATGCTGTTCACGGGCATCCGTGCGGGCAACGTCCGCTCGCTTCGCTGGGATCAGGTCGACCTACAGATGCGGACGATCCACCTCCCGAAGATGAAGAACAAGCTCGCCCGCACGCTTCCCATCTGCGACACCGTTGCCCGCGCGTTGACTGCAATCCGTGGCGGTGGTTCCGACTTCGTATTCCCCGCACATTCGAAGACGGGGCATATCGACCAGCTTGACGTGCTGTCCGCGACCATCGACGATACGCGCGTTCTGATCCTAAGCCAGCACGACACCCGGCGACATTTCATGCAGGCAGGCGCTGAGGCGTTCCTGCCCGACTATGTGATCCACTACCTGCGCGGCGACGTGTCGGGCGGCAAGGGCAACGACATGCTGATGAAATACATGAAGCGCATGGGCAATCACCGCGCGCCCGAAGACATCGAAAAGATCATCTTGCAGCGAATTAAGGTAGAACCTGCTTTCGACATTGTTTCTTAACTATTCCGACACTATGTTTCGGATGCGCCAATGCAACGTCGTGAGACGTCGCGCACCATAGTGGTGGGCCGCAGCATATCGTTCAGGGGATCGGCGCCTGAATGTGAGGGTTAAGCCGAAATATCAACGGGCGCGAAGAGCGCAACATGGCCCGCCTGTTCACGTTTGGACAGAAAGAACCGTTGATATGTCTAAGGACCAAATCTGCGCGCTCGAGTCGCGCATTGAAGAACTCGAAACCCGCTTGAACCATCCCCGCGTTATGACGCCGCTGCAAGTTTGCGACTTCCTGCAAATTTGCGAGCGGTCGTTCTATGAAATGAAGAAGCGCGGCGACTCTCCGCCTGCGATGTATTTCAGCCAGCGGACTGTGCGCTATGACCTGTTGCAGGTCATGGAATGGGCGAAGCAAAAAGAAGTGGGGCAGGTTTAAGGCCCGCCCCACTGGTTCACGTTTGGACAACACTGACAAAAGCGACTTGCGCTATAACTCGTTTATGGACGGACGCCGTTCGACGATGAACCATTGATGCGGGTCCAACCTGAATTGGTATGGACAAGATTGAGAAAGAAAACGCCGAACTGTTTCTGCGCCTTTGGGACGGAAATGCGGAACGGCATATTATCACAGACGCCCGTGGTGCGAAAAAGAACGACTCGGGCAAAATTGGCGCGGCGACCCAGAAACGCGATGGGCCTCTAACGCCAGAACTTGCGCAAGCGCACCTTTCCGGCGGTGGCGTTTCCATCGGCGTTTCGCCCGTGCGCGACGATAGCACCTGCACGTTCGGCGTGCTGGACATCGACTGGTATGACATGCCGGAAGTCGAGGTTCAGAAACTGCCCGCACAGTTGCGCGCAATCTGTGCATGTTTCAGAACCAAGTCGATGGGCATCCATGTCTATGTGTTCACGACGGAGCCTGTTCGGGCGCGCGTCATGCACGACTATCTGGTATCGCTGCGCAAGCGGCTTCCCAAGAAGGTGCGCGACAAGACAGAGGTGTTCCCGAAGGAGTCGCAGACGGTCGTAAATCCGGGCGATGATCCGACTAGCGTCAATCTGCCTTTGCACGGCACGCAGCGGCACTGCGTGTTCCAGTTGGGCACTGACGGGCGGCTCGTCACTTATACCGACGACACGGTCCACAGCGAGGCGCTCACGCACATAGACGCCCATTGCCGTATCGACGCCGATACGATGGCGCAGATGTCCACGGAGACGCCCACGCTCGATCCGTCAGACATCGGCTATAAGGTGCCTGACAATCCTGCGGGACGGAATGATCTGCTGATGCGCCTCGCGGCATCCATGCAGACGCGAGGCTGGCCCGATAGCGAGTTAGAGGCTGAACTTCGACGGCTGAACGGCGATGCGAATTTTCATCACCTGTTTGCCGATGGACCGTCACCAGAATCCGAGATCAAGAACATCTTGAAACGGACG
Source organism: Pacificoceanicola algae (assembly GCF_049341065.1). Taxonomy (NCBI): domain Bacteria; kingdom Pseudomonadati; phylum Pseudomonadota; class Alphaproteobacteria; order Rhodobacterales; family Roseobacteraceae; genus Pacificoceanicola; species Pacificoceanicola algae. The sequence continues at coordinate 4,850 of NZ_JBMPIX010000024.1, forward strand.
AAGAAGCTGGAAAAAGGCACGCCGACGCCGCTGCACTATCGGCGGGTCGAAAAGTTCAATCGTCGATGGTCGAAAATCACGATCAACGGCACCGTGGAGTATATCGACAAGGAAGCAGCTGAGTTCACCACGTTCGTAAAGCAGATGCTGTTCGACGAAACGTCTGACCAAGTGGTGCGGCTCGGCAAGGCTTCGTTTCCTTTGGCGCAACTATGGCTGCGCGATCCCGATCATGCGCGGTTCAAAGGGGTGGTGTGCGAGCCTGTCGACTATGACGGGCCTGCATACAACGTCTGGCGCGGCTTCGCCGTCGCACCGAAGGATGGCGACGTGTCAGTGTTCGAGTCATATGTGCGGGACGTGCTTTGCTCGGGCGACGAAGGCCTCACTCACTGGGTGACAATGTGGCTTGCGGATGCCGTGCAGAATCCAACAGACCCGTCGCCACCAACGGCACTCGCGTTGCGCGGGCGGCAGGGCGGCGGCAAGTCGTTCCTGCAAGAACGTATCCTGACGCCGATCTTTGGCGAGCGATATGTCCAGAAGGTGCAAGAGTCGGAGCGGCTGTTCTCGCGCTTTAACCGTTCAATCTTCGGCGCGACGTTCATCGCAGCCGAGGAGTCGATCTTCCACGGTTCACAGGCGACGGCGGCGAAACTCAAGTCGTTCATCTCGTCGCCATCATGGACCTATGAGGAGAAGTTCAAAGCTACCGTGCAGGCCAAGAATGTTCACCGTCTAATCGCCAGCACGAACGAGTCCCAAGCCGTGCATATCGACTTCGACGATAGGCGGTGGACAGTGGTCGAAGTCGCGCAACCCTTCGACATGACGACCCGCGACGGACAGCAGGCCGCATATGCCTTCTGGGAGCCTTATCATGCCTTCATGCGGTCAGACGACGGCCCAGGTATCGTGCTGCGCTACTTGCTCGACTACGCAGTGGACAGGCAGGCTCTGACGTTCGGTTATGGCACGGAGGCAAAGGCGCGCGATAAGGTGGCGTCGGATCCTGTCGTCGCTGTGCTGCATGAGATCGCAGAACGCGGTGTAATTCCCCATGACCGGAAAGCAGCGGGCGTAATATCGAACAAGACCTTGGCTCAACAGGTGCATCAGGTGGGTGGTCGCAACATGTCGCCAGAGGAGATCGCCAACAAACTGCTCGACTTGATCCCGCAAGCAAAGAAGTCTCGCAAGGCTATGTTCTGCGAAAGGACTCATACCTACACGGATATGAATGGCGACGCGTCGGCGACACCTATGATGGAAAAGCAGCAGCGCGGCTATGAACTTGGCGCACTCGTCGAGTTTCGGGCTGCGGTGTCGCGGATCACGATGCGCACTTACGGCGAGGACGACGAGCCAATCGACTTTGGCGACGTGGACCCTGCGGAGTTTGGTGTTGATGTTGATAGCCGGAATGGATGGCGTGTTTGGGAGCCAGCACAGACCGAGAAGTTCAACGGCGATCCGTCGTTCTGATCAAAGACGTGCTGAATAAGGATCGAGATAGGCGGCACTTCGGTGTCGCCTTTTTCGTTTTATGTCACGGGGGTCGAAAGTTATGTCGGGGGGTGACATGGTTTTTTTGTAATTATGCTAATCGGTTACGCGGTTTATGTCACCTATGTCACGGATGACGGGGGTAAATCGTTGATCTGTGACGCGTGCTTATTTGCCAACGGCTGCGCGTCAAACAGGGCGTTTTGCTGCTACTATTATTATACTGACATAACTGACATACTGACAGACGACGTTGAAAACTAAGCGTTTTCCGTATGTCACCGTCGATCTTGGGTGACATGGGGTGACATGCCTCGGGCGTCGCGTCGATCATGGGCCTGCCGATCTCCCCTCGAAATCTCCACCTTCTTGTTGCGACTGGCTCGCAGCTAACGCGGTCAATCCAGCCCTACTGATAAGTAATCAGTAGTTCTGCACTTATTCCTCAAGCGGTTAGCCAGTTTTTGCAACGCGCTTTGCAACATAGGCAAATAACCCACCGAAAAGGTCACTAGAATATCGGCACAATGACCATGCCGTCGCACATGCAATCGACGCCTTCACCCGCTGGTGTATCAGCGACGCGATCTGCTGGGGCGCACGCGGGCGTCTTGGTCGAAACCGACCATTATGCCTGCCACGCGCAACTGCCCGTCTGTGACGCGCTTAGACGCACTAACCCGCACAGCACCTCATTCTTCCGAGGCTCCACCTCGTTCTGTCCACATCCGCCCCAAAGCAAGGCGATACACATCAACTGTCGGACCCTGTGATGAAACCGCGCGCCCAAGGGAGGTTCGACATTCCTGCTCCCCTTGGGTGCGCACATCGCAGAAGGATCACACATTGACCTACCAAGCAGCCACCAGCGGCTCGACCGCGACCATCACCGTCACCACAACGGCCAACTCGACGACCCTGAAAGTCGTAAACGCAGCCTCCTTGGGTGACCAGCTCACAACCCTCGTCACTAACCCGAGCGCCGCCCCGGTCGATCAGTCGCCCGACTACATGGTCTATCCGACAGACAACGGCGTGCGCGTCACGTCTGGGCCGGGGCAGGTCGATATTCCGTGGCGCTGGATCATGCCCATCGCGAGCCAGTTGAACGCCTGACGCTGATGCTGCCCGACCAGTCACAACCGCCGGAAGCAGCCTTGGTGACGACGATCTTGATGCAGGCCTACCGAGACCTGTTCGTCACCGTCCGAAATGAAAGCAACGCGTCCTTCACGACGCAATCGGATCAGGATCGGGCAATCGAGTTTCTGACCGACCTGTCCGGCGGCAATGCACGACACCGGAACGCCCTCTGCGCCCTGATCGGTTGGGATGGCGATGTGCTGGCCGCGCGCGTGCGGGCGATGATGGAGGGCGACGACTTTGCCCCACCCACGCCCGACGCGACCCCTGCGACCCTCGAACGGAACGCGGCAGCCGTTGTGCGTTTGCGGGAACGTTGGCGGCACCTGCAAACGCCCCGGCAGCAGCGCGCCGCCTAACGGCCCAGCGAGACCTTAAATACAGCGTCAGCACCTTGTTCTGGCGGTCTACAACGCGGGCAAGCACCCATAAATTCATCTCATGAGAGCAGCGTTGCGTCGCTCCTAATCTGTCCAAACCAGATTGAGCGCGGCGTCCCGATCACGTCGCGCTCATTTTGGATAGACATATAGGAGCATCACATGCCCGACGACCAGACAGCCGCCCTGCAAGCCCTCTTGCAGCAGGTCACGAAACTCACCGAAACCGTCACCGATCAGCAGAAACGCATGGATGACCTCCATAAGCACAACAGCAGGTTGCTCGACAAGGTGATGGACACAAAGCGCGAGAATACCGCGCAAACCCCGGCCAAGAAAACCATCGTGGACATTGCGAACGAAGAAATCCACGAACGGAAGATGCGCGCGGCGAACCTCGAAAAAGGCCCGGACGGGAACTGGTATCCCCAAGGCGTGCGTCCTGCCCACAGTCTGAACCGCGAGGACGCCCGCAACCCGGCCAAGTATCGCGCGGCGAAGGAAGCAGCGCAGAAGGCAGGTGTGACACTGACCGTGATCGACGAAGGCAATGGTGATCCGACGCGTCAGCCCCGTGCGCAGGTCGCAAACACCCGCACGACGGTCATCAAGGACGACGACACGAAGCGCGCCTATATCCGAAAGGACATTTTCGGGACGCCTGAGTTCCAAGAGCAATACAAGCAACTGCGCGCAAACGGCTACACGCCCGTTTCATGGGCGCAGACCGACGACCTGCCCCCGCACATGCAGACCAAGCACCGGATGATGGAGAACGCAGCCAATGCAAGCGACTCCTGAGGACCGTGCCTGCCTCGAATGGGCGTGCCGTGTCGTCTACGGCATCGACCCCGAGACGGAGATTTACGCCCGACGTGACCTGTCGCTGGTCTGGGACGACCTGTTCAAGATAGACCCAGCCGACAATGGCAGCGATGCCTCAATCGCCGCGCTTGCGCAGATGATGAAACTCCACCTTGGAGGTGCCAGCTTTGGTGAGTTGAGCCGCGACCTGATCGGGTCGGGCGTCGGGGAACAGTTCGCAAATCGCGTTCATGATCATCTGGTGGATGTCCTTGTTTCTGAATGGGCGGCACTGCGTGGCCGCATCCGTTGGTATCGCGACGATATTGCCTGCACCGCCGCAGCCTCAACCGATGTTCAAGGAGAAACCCGATAATGGCACAGGGCGGGAACAAGCACTCCGGGCGCAAAGCCATCATCGACATGCGTGCGGACAAGAACGAGATCATCAAAGACATCGTTCTCGAACGCCGTTCAATGGCCGAGATCGCCCGCCGCCTTGGCGTCGATTACACGACGGTGCAGCGTTATCGGGACGAGAAAATCACCGAAGAAATGCGCCGTTCGATCCTCGCGGAAACGCGCGTCGCATCCATCGAAGCGGACACCGAAGTGATCAATCAGGACCGCATGGACGTTGCCATGACCTACGAGTCCTTGGCGAAGCGGGTCGCACGCCTGATCACCAAGGCAGAGCAGAGCGAGGACGATCACTTTGCATTGGCAGCGATGGAAGGACTTCGCCGCACCTTGAGGGACATTGCACAGCTTCAAGGCAAGCTGGCGACCAATCTGACGGTCAACGTGTCCCTCGCGGAATCGAAAGAGTGGGTCACGCTCCGGCGCATCCTGAATGAGGTCTGCGACGAGGTGCCGGAAGCACGCGAACCGCTGTTGCGCCGGATGCGCCACCATGTGTTGTCGGTCACGAAGGAGGACTCGGTCCTATGACCCATCGTGTTTTCGAGGGGTGGCACTCATATGGTCGCCGGGTCGCCGTCGCGACGAAAGTGGGCAATGCCGATTGGGCGCGTCTGCCGCATTGTCGGAGCGTGATGCTGGCCGAAGGTGGCAAGCTGTTTTTCACGGGCAAGGCGTGTAAACGCGGACACGTCTCGCCGCGCAATGAGCATGGCGATTGCACGCAGTGCCACCTGATGCGCCTCGCGGAGCGTCGCGATGCCTTTTGATGGTCTCCACGACTTTTGCAGCCTGATCGAACGCGACCTCGATCCCGGCGCAGAAATGTTGCACTTCCTGCGTCAGGAGGTGCCGTCCGCCACCCATGTCGATCCTTGGCAGGTTGAGGCGATCACGTCGAACGCGCAGACCGTGGCGCTGCTCGTGTGCCGTCAGGCTGGAAAGTCCTGCGTCCTCGCGACACGCGGCGTCCGCGAATTGAAGCGCGGCGGCACGATCATCTGCGTTGCTCCTGCGGAACGCCAAACGCGCGAGATCACCCGCAAGGTTCAGGCATATCTGCGCGCGACGGACCTCGTGGTCGAACGCGCGACGCAGACGGAAATTGAATGTAGCAACGGCGGGCGGTTCATTGCTGTGCCTGCCTCCGGGGCAACGATCCGGGGTTACACGGCTGACCTGCTGCTGGTGGACGAGATGGCCTATCTGCCGGGAGCAAACGGCGGCGAGGATGTCGTCGTGTCAATCCTGCCAATGCTGCGCGACAACGGCCAAACTTTCTATGCCAGCACGCCCGCTGGAAAGAACAACCTATTCGCATCGCTGTTCCTTGAACCGAAGGACAACGTTCGCAGGATCAAGGTTCCCGGCACTTCAATCCCGCGCCTTGCATCCCGCGTCGAACGCTTGCGGTCGCAACTTTCGGCAACCCGCTTTCGACAAGAGGTCACCTGCGAGTTTCTGTCGGACGGGCTGTCTTACTTCGACCTTTCCACCATTGAGAACGCCACATCACAGGAGGCCGCGATATGCCCGAGATTCTGAACCTAGTCCACATGCCCGATGGGCGCGTGATCAACGAAACCAACATGGACCCTGCTATCGAGAGAGTGACAGGATTTGTCAGATACTTCGTCGGCGCGGACCTTGGGCAAGCCAACGACTTCTCGTCTGCCGTGGTCGTCAAGGATCAGCAGTTGCCGATTGCCGATGGGAGCCGGGTCAAACTCGGCCCGCGCGAGCGCACAGTCGTCTTCGCGGACAAATTTCGCGGGGTGTCCTATGTCGATGTGGTTGACTACCTGATCCGCTTGCGGAACGCGCCGCCGTTCGGGGGTAAATCGGAACTAGTGATCGACGGCACTAGCATCGGGCGCGTCGTGTCGGACATGCTGCACGAACAGTCAGTCGATCATACGGCGATCACCATGACGGGCGGTCAGGAGTGGCGACGTGCGGGTCGGTACTGCAATGTGTCGAAAACCCTTATGATTGAGAACCTTGCCGTGCTGTTCGCATCGGGCGACCTAAAATTCGCCCACGACCTAGCGATGCGAAAGGAGATCGAAGAAGACCTGGCCTCGTTTACGACGCAGACGACGGCAGCCGGAAATCAGATCATAACGCAGTCGCGGAACGTCTCAGGTCACGGCGACACGGGCATTGCCTTGATCGTCGCGGCCTTCGCGTCGCAATACCTGACACCGCAGAACATTCGGGTAAGCAAGCTGGTCGGAATGTATTAGAAGGGAATATCCTCGTCAGGCACTATGAGGGGTTCAGCGGTATAAAGATTGTCGCTGCGTTTTCTGTTGTGCCGTGCCAAAATAATGCGCAGGTTTTTTGGAATATGGAGGCCGCAGATGTAGTGAATGTCGGCACCTCTAATGTTGTCGGTGTGGCGTCCATGGATCGGGACTATGTGATCGACCTGAAATTTTTCGCCTCGTATTTCGCCTAGCTTTTGGGCGGCGAAATACATCAAAAGCATTTCTTTCTTTTGGGCGACGGACAACCATTTAGGCATCGCGGGACCAGCGCGCTTGCAGGCCATGCGCATGGCATCGCGCGCGCGTTTGAGGTGAGCAGCGTTTGTCTTCGCAATCTGCTGATCTTCTAAGTCCACCTCGCGCAGTTCGTCCGGGTCTAAATTCTTCCGCCAATCATCCATGACAGACAGTTATGCAGACAATTACTTAAAAAGGAAGAACAGCCGCGCGTCCCGTCGATCCGATCGACAGCGAGCGTGCCATCGCCCGACGACTTCAACGAGACGCGGGCAAACACCCCCGAAAAATCGCGCGCTGATGGGCGTCTGTGCCCTTTGCTGGGCTACGTAACCACGCAACAGACGCGTTGCCTCTACAGACAAATCTTGCAGCGTGTTCTACTCTGGAAGCGACCCAAGGATGCCTACATCGTGTCCAATGGTGCAAAGAATGCGAAGCGAAAACGCGACTCCAGGAATTGAAAGCAATCCAAAGCCAACAAAGAATAGGAAGGCTACCGAGCCCACCGCCCAGCGAGCTGAATGACGATCTAGAGCGTTATAGTAGCTCCTAAGAACGTCTATCTTGATGTGATTACTTTCATCCTGCTTCAAGGCGTCGGAAGCCGTCTTCAAGCTCTTGTCCCGTGACAACCACGGGGCGCGACCAAGAAGCCCATCTACCGCTTCAGGCCTGCGTGATTTAATGGTCACAAACATTGATCGGAGATTACGTGCAGTCACGATATCGACATTCTGAACAACGTAGTCAGAGCCCGTTCGCGCACTTTTGACCTCCTCTGGGGCAAATATCCTGTAAACAATGGTCCCTATCCCCAAGATGAAAATCCCGCAGTAGAGGAGATTAAGTCTCATCGAAAACGAAATCATTTGCTGACAAGTTTGCGGCGAACCTTTCTCGTCGAGAAAACCCCCAAGCCCACCAAGCCAGTTTCCAATTTCCACGTGATACAAGATGGCGTAACCAATGAATGGCGCTGACATAGAAAGTGTCGCTGGAGCGCTCTGCCCAAAGCCGCGAACAAGACGCCAGTTAAATGTCTTCTGCAACCAACTTTCGGGCAACCACTTTCTCTCTTTTCCAGCTGAAGCCATTTCGTCTGTTACCGAGTATTCAGTTTCAATGTTCGATTTGTATGCGTGTAGTATTCCCCAACTGTAATCTCGGGAACGTCAAGTTCACTTGCTATCATCGAAGTCGCAATGATGACTTGCATTTCAGAAGCGGCGCTCAAGCATTTGCTATGCAGTTGCTTCTGAAAGTTTTGGCTTCGCTTAGGCTCCAGACCCTTATCCTCAACAGTATCCATCAAAAGAAATCTTGGGTGAAAGAAGGACTTGTCATTGGCAGCTGCAAGAGCAAAACTTGCTAGAAAACTGTTTCTTAAATAGACCATCGAACTTGCAGAGAAATAGGACTCATCATTCACACTGATGCGATCTCCACCAAATTCGAAATTCACTCGATCCGCGTTCAGAAACGTTGATTGTCGTTCAAGATCTTCATGGAGAAAATCTAGACATTCGCTTTCTACTCTTTGCCTGGCCCGTGAAACTTGCTCCCTGCTCTTGCGCTCCGAGACATCAATGAGAGTTTTGAGTTCTCCAATCTCTGAGTTCAATGCGTCTCTTAGACGCCGTGCTTCTTGGAGTTCGGAAATAATCGCCTTTTTTGAAGCTAACTCTTCTATTTCTCGCTGCAAATAGCCTGCATCTCGGTTTAACTTTCTAAGCTTAGACCTGAGTTCTGTTGTCGGACTACGTAGAGAAACGCTGTAGTGCCGACCAGCATGTTCCCAAAGCTCGTTGGTTTTGACAATTTCAGCGTTTAAACGGGTTAAGTCAGCTCTTCTAGTATCTTGAAGGTCAATTGAATTTTGCTTTTGACGGGCATACTCATTGATTAGGCGAAGTGCCCTCTCCTTAGTACGTTCGTGATCAGACGCTTGCTTGCAAAGAGAGCAGGCCCCCTCGACCTCGATCTCCGCAATGGGGGCAAAGCACGATGGGCAAAAATCAAAGGCCAAAGCATTTAGTTCATCGACTACAGCCTTTGACTGCTGTAACGCATCAAGTTTCCGCTCAATAGAAACGATAAAAGCAGCCGAGTCAGCTATTTGCAACTCCAACTGATCCCGTGCTTCGGTTAGCGCTCCTAATTTCTCCTGTAGTTCCGTAACGCGGGCATAGGTCTCGTTTTGATCATTCAGAGTTAGCCGGTCTTCGAACTGTGTGTTAAAGATACTCTCTTCAAGTCTCAATATCTCTTCGTTAATCGCCTCTAATTTGGCCACCAGATTTTTCTCTTCTTGGGCAAGCCAGTCATCGGTGAGCGGATGCCCATCACGGGCATGGGTGCGGGTGAGAAAAGTAATACGGGAGTTCACCTCCTTGATTTCCACATCTGCCGCTCGAAGTCGCAACCGAGCCTCATAGTACTTGTCGTCAAAGGCACCTAACAATAAATTGCCGACGGTTTCCCTCGTGATCGCATCGTCAAAGGGTTGCTGCCGCATTATTTTTTCAACTGAGCTTAGTTGGTCAGAATAGAGAAGTCGGAGGACTTGGTTAATAGTGATCTTCGCATTAGCTTCACCGTATTGAACTTCGGGTAGACCTAAAAGCCTGAACATAACTTGAGAAAAACTATCTGCTTTTCCTCGTCTAAAAGAATAGCTTTCCCACCCGTCCTCTGACTTCTCCAAAGCCTCTTCAATAGGGCCAAAGTAAATCTGCATCGGTCGCGAACCTTTCGGTTCAATGCTGCGGCGGAGCGTAATATCCGATCCGTTCAACTTCACGCCAGCAACGACGGTATCGCAGAGTAATGCAGTCTCACGCCACTGGTGTTCCAGCAGATCACCACCCAATGCATAAAATAGAAAATCCATGATGGTGGATTTACCTGAGCTGTTTTCACCTCGGATAATGTTAAGCCCAGAATGGAACTGTTCATCAAATACCCTTGCCCCTCGGGCGAAAACGGTGAGCTGGTCGATCTGGATATTTGGGTTAAACAACGTCATACTTATACTCCCCGAGGCCAGACCGCGAAAAAATCCCATCATCACCGAAAACACTTATTTGGGTTAGGTTTCCTGTCAGAAATCTGAGCAATTCACCATGTTCTGAAAGGAAGTCATCGGCAGCCTTCGTCATCCCTTCACTGATACGGTCCTCTTGAAGGCAGGTGTTTTCGGCTCCACCCTCGTCTCTAGTGATCAGTCTCGCGCCCAGCATTGCGCTCACTGCTGTGATTTGCATCGGCTCCATTCTCTCAAAGACGACCCTCGGGTCAGGAAGAGAATCGTATGCTGACGGTTGATACTTTTTCAAAAGAGCATTTCGGTTCTTCGCGAAGCCGATGATACTTCTCGGTGCACGAAGCTCTTTGATTACCCACGGGAAACAGACAAAGAAGTCAGCTACACGGAGTGTGCGCGCTGCCATGCATCTATCATTAGCCGCCTTCAAAATGGCAATATGACGGAATACAGCGTGATATGGATCGTATGCAGGCGTGTAGGTAAGCGAATACATCAATGCCACCTTACAAAGCAACGATCAGCTAACCAGTAGATCATACCCCGAATATGTGCATGAGTTAGCGTGAAATGCTCGAATCCGTTGCCCATATCAGCAATGGTAGGCAACACTATTTTTTCTTCAATGATCTTATCCACTTGCTGTCGATCAAGCTGATGCGCGTAAGGACAGATATGGTTCTCAAATACATCGTTAATTCTAGCCAAAAAATATGCGAACAGTTTTTGAGCAGACGGGTAGTGCTGAAGCCGAGTGAGCATTTTTTGAAATAACTCCCATTTTGCTTTAGCGTCTTGAATTTGGTCTTCTCTTTCAGCTTTTTTGAGCTTCTCTTCTAAGCCCACCACCTCTTCGTCAGTGCGGCGATCATGAAACATTTGAAGGTCATCTATGAAGCCCTCCATCGCATGATTTCCGTTCGAAATCTCTGCGCCCAAACTCTCTAACAATCCTGAAATTTGGGACATGCGTTATCATCAATCTCCATGTAACCGTTGTAATGGCTTCTTGATCTGCCACTAAATATAGTTATTTGTTCCAGTTTTCGCGTTCAGACACAAGACCAAACGCAACTACAAAGTGCGCCCGTTATAGCGCCTCGAGCGTAGAACGGGGGCAAAACCGATTTGGAGCATAGGATGGAAACGGAGCCTGACTTAGATCAGGTTGCAAAAGATGTTGCCGTTCACGCCCATGTTGCAAAAATGTTGCAAAACCCAAGCCCGCCCAAAGGCAGAACGTTCGTTTTATTGTTCATTTTCAAGAGTTTAAATGGTGCCCCCACACGGACTCGAACCGCGGACCTACTGATTACAAATCTGAAATCCTAGATTTTCATAGCTTCTCATGGCTGTATTTAATTGCTAGAAAATCAGTGCATTAAGTGCAATACTCTGAACATTGCAGCACACTGAAAACCACCCATATGGGCGCGATTTGAGAGCCTAAGATGAGCCTAACGGACCTACAGATTAAACGTCTGAAGGCCCCGGAGCGGGGGCAAAAGACATACTATGACCCCGGCTTGCCGGGGTTTGGCGTGCGTGTCTCGCAGGGCGGTGCAAAGACGTTTGTCGTCGTCTACGGCAAAGGTCGACGTCGCCAAAGTCTGGGGCGGTATCCCGACGTGTCTCTGTCAGAAGCCCGCATTCTTGCCAAACGTGCGCAGGCAGACATTGCGCTTGATGACCTGACGCCTTCGCAAGATTTGCCGGAGGTTTCTTTTGAGACAGCCCGCGACAAATTTCTTGCCGATACCGAAGCCCGGACCAAAACGCGCACGATTGACGAATACCGCCGCCTTCTCCACCGTCATTTCCATTTCTCCGGCAGCCTGCAAGAGCTAACGCGTGACCAAATTGCCCGTCCCATTGAAACGCTTCGAGCAACACCTTCTGAGCAACAACATGCGTTTGTCGCCATCCGCACGATGATGAATTGGTGCGTTCGGAGAGGGTACTTGCATGTCTCCCCTGCTCCAGCGCTAACCTTCAAGTCCAAACCAAGGGAGCGGGTGCTAAACGATATTGAATTGGCTGCCGTCTGGCATCGCGCTGAGGGGTATGGATGGCCGTATGGCCCGATCGTTCAGCTTCTCATTTTGACCGGGCAACGACGCGGTGAAATCGTTGGTTTGCGCAGCAGCTGGATCGAGGATCAAATGATCCGGTATCCAAGTGAATTCGTGAAAAACCAGCGTCCACACAGTATTCCTCTTGGAGACTGGGCGATGTCCATCATTGAAGACTTGCCAGAAGGAATTGACCTCTTGTTCCCTTCCCGGTTGGATGATGAGAAACCTTTCATTGGTTTCTCCAAGGCCAAGGTCGCATTCGACCGAGAGCTTGCTATCGCGCCGTACACGCTCCACGACTTACGCCGGACATTCAGTAGCACGATGGCAAAGCTGGGAACGCCAATTCATGTGACCGAGAAGATGCTGAACCACGTCTCGGGAACAATCAGTGGCGTCGCTGCCGTCTATAATCGCCATGCCTACATCGAGGAAATGAAGGAAGCCTACGCGTCCCACGAGGCTCATATTCGCTCCCTGATAGAGATGCATAGACCAGAGAGCTAGTACCACCTAAGCTGAGTGGACCTAGGCTAAGTCGTAACCTGGGCATCGCGATGCTCTTCGATCATGGAGACATCGTGATGAGGATACTTTCAAAGCGCCAACTCAAGGAGTTGGTCCTCTATTCGCCATATGAATGGGCGGCGCTTGAAGCGGAACGCGGCGCGGCAATGCCCAACGATAATCGCGCTAAACAATGCGGCGACGGGTTTTGGAACATGATGCGGCTGTCACAAAAAAGGTATAGTCGAAGTAGACAACTGGGCCGCCACCATTGGTGCGGTCATTCCACCACCAAGGATACGTCCTCCCCCGCCGCTCGCATCCACGCCCCAAGATTAACCAAGCTGCCTGGCGCTGCGCTCACACTCCCGCCATGAATTGTCAAAATGCTTGATTGAGCAGTCGATGATAATCCACCGCACAGGTCCAAAAAACTGTCTTGATCTCGTCTGCACGCAAACACCCACAACACCAACAGGTTCGCCTTAAGGCCATAGTGATTACGGTGCAGCCCGCGCTCAATGATCTCAGCATACTGCGCAATTGACCGCGCGTATGATTTCCGCGCCGCAGTCGACGTTTTTGGCTCGGTGCCGCGATCAACTTCAAGCGCAAAGGCTCGGAAGCTGCCGCCATAGTCGAGGGCGAATAGCTGGTCGGGGATTACCGTGCCCATCGAGGTAGGGATACCAAGCGGAGCATCTTTCTTGGCGAGGATATGGTGCCCCGGAATATACCGCACGCCGACCTTGGCGGCTGCGATGTCAATCGAACTTGTGACACAGGCCGTTGCATAGGCGTGCCACCAATGCCCGGTCGGGCGGATGGTGGGTTCGGCGAGATCATGGTCGACAAGGAAATCACGGGACCGTTTGGTGAAGTCATAGATGTACGGATTGAACTCGGCCCGTTCGGTAACGCGTTGCTGGCGCGGCAAGGTCAGAAAGCCACCGGCGCGCAGTTTTTGCATCGCCCGTAGCGCCGTGTCCTTGCAACGATGCGTATCGCGCGTCAGCTCGTAGAGGTAGACGGAAGATTGGGGGCCGTGGCGTTCGATGTGTTTCAGCCAGCGGATCTCGCGCTCAGTCGGGCGCACCCCGGTCTCGTGCGGTATGTAGTGGAAGGTGGCGCGGCCTATGCTGTCGGTCTGGGGCATGGGGGCAAGGATAATGTACATCAGAGCTCCGGCGAAGGGTCGGTTGGGTCTCTGTCGTCGAATTTTTCTTCTGGATCAGGCCCTTTCCCCTCCGGTGTGTCGGTATGTTCCGCAGCGGCTCGCAGTGGTTCGGCGTAGCGATCGCGGCTATGTTGCCGGATCGCATCAACCTCTGCTTTTGTCGCTCGCGGCAGGCCTTCAAGCACGAAGAATGGGAAGCTGATTGGTGCCGCGCGGTCTGTAAGACCACGGACAAAGGTGGCGAACGTGCCCTTGGGCTGGCGCTGGATAAGATCGGGATCACATGACATTTGCCCGGCCAGTGCCCGGGCATCTCGCGCCGAAACACCCCCCGCCAGTTTGATCGAGGTATTGGCCTCAAATGCCTCCTGCAGACCGCTTGTGAGCTGTCCCAGGTACTGATGAGCCATCACCATGCCGACGTTGTATTTGCGCGCCTGAGAGAGGATGACGCCGATATTCTGGTCAAAGTAGTCTTGCGCCTCGTCGATATAGACAAGGGCAGGCAGTCGATCGCGTGCCTGAAGCGTCGCGCGTTCCTGCGCCGCCTGGGCAATCAGCGCAATGAAGAAACGGCCAAAGATCTCTGTTCCCTGTTCCTTGAGGAGCGACTTGCTGGTGTTGATGAGGATCAGCTTGCCCGCATTCATCTCTGCAAACATGTCGAACTTCGACTGCGGGTGGGAAAACATCCGCTCAAAGGTCTGGTTCTCAAGGACGCCATAAAGGCGGCGCAGTACCTGTGTCTTTGTGTTTGCAAATTCCTTGCTGTCGAACTCGGTTTCAAAGAAGCGGCGCGGCGTGCCCTCCAGCTTGTCGATCTGGTCGCGGTATTTTTCTGTCCCGCCCGGTTCCATCAGTTCCCGAAGTGTGTGGATGGTCGCGTTCGGAATATGGAACATGAGGCGCGTCACATAACGAAAGACCACGCTTTGCTTGGCCGTCATGCCCGCCGACAAGAGCGAGCCCAAAACGAAGTCGTATAATTCGATGATGGAATTTGTCAGGCGCTCGCGTTCCAGCGGATCGTAGTCGGCCAATCGGTCCTGACCGACTGAAAACAGGTTCAGGGAAACCGGGAAGCCGATATCTTCAGGATCAATCAGCACCACCCGCTCCGGTGGCAGCGTTCGTGCTGCCAAGAGGTTTTGAATCAGGTCGCCCTGACTATCGATGACGATGACCGATTTCTGCCCTTTGGCCACATCCTTGAGATCTTCGGATATGAAATATTGCAGCGTCTGGGTTTTGCCGTGCCCGGAGCCAGCCACCATGTGCGTATGCTCGAAGCGACGGGCTTCAGGGATTTCAAATGGCGTCCGCAGGCCAAAGAGTGTCTTGAGGCGCGTGCCCTTCAGATACACGTCGACAACATCGTCGTGTTTGTAGTCGCGCGGGAATACCGGATTTGTCCGATGCGTTGCTGCAAGGTTGCCATCCAGCTGTTGTCGGAGGCGCTTGAAATGCCGGTAGTCATTCTCGGCAAAGAAGGGTGCGATCACCGCCTCAACCGCGCTGCCAATCGGGTGCAGAAATTGCGAGACCTCGACCAAGACGCCACCTTCAATTGGTGGAACTGAATTCGCCACCACCGAAAGGCTGCGAGAAATCGCATCAAGTGCCGAAAGCACCATGACCCGGTCATTGCGGGCCTGCCCGAGGCGAGCGAGCTGGTCGCGGTACCGCGCGCCCTCAACCGTATTGCAAAGTGCCGGGGGCGGCGGAATATCAGGCACCAAGCCCTCGTCGTCGAGTAGGGCCCGTCCCAATTGCAGAAGCTGGATGCGCAGTGCGTCCGGGGTGTCCGGGGGCCAGTGTTTTGACAGCGCCGCTTCGATTTCCGCGTCGGTCAACTCCGCCTGTCCTGAGCAGGCGTGGTGATACAACACGTCCGTTTCTTCGCGTGCCAGCCGTTCAAGGCGCGCCGGACTGTCGCGATAGAGGCGGAATCCGATATAGGACGGAACGGCGATCAGCATGACGGGGGTGAGGATCATCGCGAGAAGCAGCACAAGTGCCAGCGCAATAGAAAGGAACAACAGGCTGTCCGCCACCGTTTCATTCCCGCGCGCCATCAGAGCTCAACCACTGTACGCGCACCGGTCTCGGCGTTGTCGTCGAGCCAGAGTTTCATCTGCCCGAGCATGGCAAGCAGATTGTCTTCGTAGATCTTGGCTCTTGACGGCGTCGCACACAGGAAGCGATCAGTTCGTCCGGTCAGAACGTGTTCGACGCGGAGCTCGAACTTCTCGTCGCGGGCATCGTTTTTTGCGTCGGCGGGCCTGCGGTCAAGCAGCTTGGTTTTTTGAAGGTTGCGTTGCCGTATGATCTGTTTTTCTTCGTGGGTCAGGGCCACCGAAAGAGAGACCTCGTAATACGTGGTTTTGAAAAGCCAGCCCCGTTGCACCGTGTCATGGCTGATCGAAATACGCACCGGTTCACCCTGCAAAAAGACGAAGGGTGGGAGCGGTGGGTTTAGATGCGTAAGCAGATAAAGTCATGGTCCGTGTCGATTGGTTTTTGTGCCGGTATGTGACGGCAAGTTCCGCGATGTTTCCCCATACATGACCCCCATAGAGGTTGGGGGGCACTATGGGGATCAACTGCGTTTCAAGGTGTCGGCAATCACTTTCGGATCTATTGGAAGATGACCACTTGGCACCCGTAGCGTCGAGGAGATTTTGGGGCTTGTGCTTTGTTCATCGATCTTGGCTTTTGCCTCATCGAGCGTGGGATAGATGGCATCTCCAAAAACATATCCGTCTTTGGTCACTTTGATTCTCTTTGATCCGTATTCGATTGTGGTGCCGATGACATGTTCCAGCTTGAGTGCTTTTGTGGATACTGGCAGATCGTCACGGTAGCTGGGTGCATTAGTCGGGGTTTCGATTTGCTCGGCGTCAGCATTGGACTGAAGCGCGGCGAAGCTTTTTTGGATGGTTTCGCCCTGCCGCAACGCGTCCCGCGAAACCTCCAATTGGTCACGGGCGATCTTTAGCATCTGCTGCGTGTACTCGGCGGTATCGACGGCGGCCCGTCCAGTTTGCACCAATGCCAGACTGAGAAAGCCGGAAATCGCCATAGCCAGTCCCGGTATAGTTGCCATCATGACGGCCATTCCGTTCGGGGCACCTCCAAAACTGCGCATTTGGCCCATGGCCGAAGCGGCACTGATAGCCACCAAAACACCAACAACAATTGCACACCAAGCGACAAATCCGAGGAACCCAAACAAGCCTCGGGCTGCTTCATAAGATCTCATATCAAAAACTCCCAGAACAATGCAAAACACGCTGCAACCATGAGGTGCAACGTGTCAATAAAGAACTGAATGGTTTAGACTCTACAATTCGAAATCAGCAGGGCGATGTCGAAGAAGGCCAGCGTCTCGAATAAGGGCGAGAGCTTCGAAATAAATTAGGCCATAAGGCTCTTTCCCCCAGATTGGCGGCTTCATTGGCAAGAGTGGCGCAATATCTGGGAATGTCTCTGCGAAATCCGCTGCTTCGTCATAGGCGTTGTCGAACTTTCGTTCGCGGCGAATGACAAGGTTGAGGATGTCCTGCTCCTGGCCCGCGGCCTGAAACGCGCGCAAGATCCGCAGTTGCCTCCCCAGTTTGCGACCTGCGGAATCCGGGTTTTCGGTGACCAGGATGTCAGGTCGAAACTCTTCGATCCAGCCATGCAGCGTTTCGAGTGCTGATGGCACCGAGCTCGCCCCTTTGCCCGACGTGTCCCAAATGATCAGGTCGCCGTCATCGACGAGAACAGCTCCAAGCCGACCGCACCGCACGGCGACGGCAAGGGCCCTCTGGCCACTACGCGTCATGGTCCGACGAGCTATCTTTCAATCGGACTTCAAGGCGTTTGAGAAAGGCATTGCGAGCACCGATAAAGGCTCCGTCATCTTGAGGCTCGGGCAAAGTGCGCAGATTGTCAGCCAGCGTTACACGGGCTTTGCCGAGGCACTCGCCGTAGAGGCTGTCAAAGCTTCTGGCAAACAAGAGCTGCAAGGCGCAGATTTCTTCCACGGTTGGCTTGCGCTCACCGCGTTCAATCCGACCAATAATGTTATGGGTTGACCCGATCAGATGTCCGCAATCCTCCTGGCTGAGGCCTGATTTTTTGCGCATCGATTTGAGGTCAAGAATGAACTCTTCAAACATGATGTAAATGAACTAGCGAATAACGCGGTGATGATAGCCGAACCCGACAAATGCCGGTACCACCGGTCAGCTGCCGATTATGAAAACGGGTGGTGCCTGTGCGCCGGGCTCTGAAGCGCGTGGTATGGCGGAAAGCGAAAGGGTAACCCCTTTCGCGCCACCCGCTCCAATACCCGCAGAGGCACCACCCGTTTTCAATTCCAGAGTACCTCTATTCTCGCGAATTTGGCGGCATCGCGCCAGACCCCATACTGTTCACTACTCGCAGACAGAAATGGCCCGCCACAGAGGCGGGCCATGCTCAGAACAGAGACATTTGCGCTTTGTCCGGATCATCAATTCCATAGAGGTAGCGGGCCATGGCCACTGTCTGCTTGCCTTTGAACAGCGGGGCCTCGGTTACGTGATTGACGATATGCCAACCGGCCCAGATCTTGAGACCGGAGCCTTGAAACCTCACGTCAAGGCGATCAGGCCCACAACTGCCGCCCCAGATGCCTAGAACGCGTTCCAGGGCTGCTGAGAGCTCGCTGTCGGTCATGCCACGGCCAATCTCTTCACCATACCACTTGGGCAGAGCCTTGGTGGCGGTTCGGAAAGCTTCCTCCTTGTCCGTTTGCGAGAGCGGGCGTGGTTGCCGGGCCATCAGTATTCGCTGGCCAGCATGATGGTCAGGACCCGATGCGTCACGTTAGGATCGGCGGCATCATCACTGTGCCGCTCCAGTGCCGGATCGAAATAATCGATTTTGAAGAACAGCTTTTCCTGGCCGATCTCAAAGGCCCCAAAATCGTGTTCGTGATGCGGATCGTTGTCTTCTGAGAAGTCATCGAACTCCGACATCGCTTTGACGGCGGATGTCGCAAAGTCGTCGCCTGCGGCTTGCACACCGGCGGTGAGCAGAATTGTTGCCTGATCTGCCTGACCCCGGCGCAATAGGTCATTCAGCCGCCGGATACGTTGGGTTCGGTACACCTCGTCAAGCAGCCAGTCGGGTGTGTTCTCTTTCCCGCAAACATCACACACAAAGTGATCGAAAATGGACTTCAGCTGCCAGTCTTGGGTGGCCATGCTCCATTCCGCCCAAGCATCCCGGACGACTTGTTTGGATCCGCAATCGGGACAAATCGGATATGCTCCAACCATGTCCCAGATTTGCCGTTTCTTGGTTCCCATGTCGGTCTCCTTCCGTGGGGTGGCCGTCCGACACCGCGTCAGACGTACCCCTCGAAAGAAGACAAAGAACGTTCCATATTCAGTTTTGCGTGCTGGCCATGATCGCGCAACTCCCGACCGTCTGCCAAATCCGCAGATTGGCCGCTCTACTCATATCGGCTGGTATGCGGGACAATCGCGGGATGTTTCCAATCAGTCCGACGATTTCCATTCTCGGTCACGCTTATAGCCGCCACGGCGATCGGCTTTTTGGAATCCGCCAACCTGACCGGCTTTTGCACACGTATGTCGTTGGTCAGACTGGCACCGGCAAATCGACCCTTATCCAAAACCTGGCAATGCAGGATTATCGCGCCGGACGTGGATGGTGTGTCATTGATCCACACGGTGATCTGGCCGAAGCGCTCGCCGCGACGTGCCACAAGGCAATCTATTGGAATGTCGCCGATCCCGCGTCTGAGTATGGCTACAACCCATTGACCAGGACATCACCGCGCCTGCGTCCACTGGTCACTTCAGGGCTTATCGAGGCGCTCAAAAAACAATGGGCGGATGCCTGGGGCGTTCGAATGGAACATCTCCTACGGCATGCAGTGCTCGCACTGTTGGATGTCCCTGCAACTGATCTGCGCGACATTCCGCGAATGTTCCTCGATCGCGCGTTTCGCTTGGAAATCCTGTCGTATGTGACGGACCCGCAGGTGCGCCAGTTTTGGACCGAAGAATATCCAAATATGAACTACAAGAATGCCAGCGATGGGTTTGCGCCGATTGCCAATAAGCTGGGAGCCTTCCTGTCACATCCTGTCGTTCGCACCGCTTTGTGTGAGCCAGCGCAGCCATTGCGGTTTCGGCACCTGATGGACACTGGACAGGGGCTTGTCATCAACCTTGCCAAAGGTCGCCTGGGCGCGGACATCGCCAACGTGCTGGGCGGTCTGTTGGTCTCCAACATCACCCACGCGGCGTTTTCCAGACATGACATCGCAGAAGCAAGGCGCCGTCCGTTCTTCCTCTATGTTGACGAATTCCACAGTTTCACAACAGAAGCGGTGGCCGACCTGCTTTCTGAAACCCGCAAATACGGGCTGGGAATAGTCATGAGCCAACAACACACGGGTCAAAACGCAGACCCTGTTTTCGCCTCGATCCTGGGCAACGTGGGCACCATGATTTGCTTTCGCGTTGGAGCAACCGATGCTCCCATCCTGTCTGCGCAACTGGGCCATGTTGCAGGGCAAGACTTGGTGACACTACCAAACTATCAGGCCTTCGTGCGCATGATGCTCGACCAGGCCCCGAGCAGGGCCTTTTCAATGCGCACACTACCCAAGCTCTGCACAGGCTAGACATTGGCGGGACTACAAAGGCTGGGCCGAGGCGCGTATCCTGTTGAGATGAAACACGAAGATCATCTCCAGGAACATCTCGACATCTGTCTTTCGATCTTTCGGCGCTTGTCGAATGAAGGGATGTGGCCTTGGCCAGATTCGCAAAATTCTGAGGATTTGGTAGAGTCAGAAAACAACGCCAAACAACCATGAAGCCGTGTTTTGGATACATTCGAGTATCGACCCAAAAGCAAGGGCTTGGGGTCTCTCTCGACGCACAAAAAGAAGCGATCATGGATTTTGCGAGTCAACACAGCTTGCAGGTTGTCCAATGGTTTGAAGAAAAGGAAACGGCTGCCAAGCGTGGTCGTCCTGTGTTCAATCATATGTTGAAACAACTCAAGCGCCGCCGCGCCGCCGGTCTCATAATGCACAAGATTGACCGATCAGCCCGCAATTTGCGTGACTGGGCACTTGTTTCCGAGCTGCCGAATATGGGTGTGGACATCTACTTCGCCACGGAAACGTTGGATTTCCGTTCCCGCGGGGGACGTCTGGCCGCCAATCTCCAAGCGGTGATCGCCGAGGACTATATATACAACCTGCGTGAAGAAACGATCAAAGGATTGAATGGACGCCTTAAGCAGGGTCTCTACCCTTTTCGCGCGCCGATTGGATACGTCGACAATGGGCGAGGTCAGCCAAAGACGCCTTGTCCAGTAAAAGCACCAATGATCAAAAGGGCGTTCGATCTGTATGCCTCCGGTGCCCATTCCCTGCGCACACTGCTCCCCGAACTTGAGCGCATGGGTCTGCGCAACCATTCGGACAAACCGGTGACGAAACACGGACTGGAGACCATTCTGTCCAACCCGTTTTACACTGGCCTGATCGTCATCAAACGCACGGGAGCGGTCTACACCGGCCAACACCCGCCAATAATCTCAACCAGAACATTCCAGCGCGTCCAGGACGTGAAGTCGGGCAGAGCTGGCAAGAAAGTCACCCGCCACAACCATCTGTATCGAGGACTTTTTCGATGTGGCCTTTGTGATGGTCCGATGTCACCCGAGCGCCAAAAAGGGCATGTCTACTATCGTTGCCAAGAACGATCCTGCGCGACCACGACCATTCGTGAGGATCAGATTGATCAGCTTGTCCTGGAACAACTACGTTGCTGCCAGCTGTCCGAGCGTGACGCAAAGAAAGTAAAATCGGACTGGCTGGCGCACATTGGTTCCAATCCTGAACAAGATTTGGAACGGTCGCTGGACCTGCAGATCTCGCAATCGAGAGCCAAGTCAGATCGGCTGATGGACTTGCTAATCGACGGAACCGTCGACAAGGCGGCCTATGACAACAAGAAGCTGCAGATCGAACTAGAGATCGCAAATCTGCAGGAAGAGCTGGAACGAGTGCAAAAAGCGCAGGTTACCGAGGGGCTGATCGAACAATTCCTCGAACTTGTAAAAACCCTTGCAGAGCTTCATATTTTGGCAAATCACGCCGAAAAACGTCGGATCGTAAAAAACTGTTTCTCGAACCGGACAGTGGTCGGAAAAAACCTATGTCTAGAGCCATATAAATGGCTTAACAGTCGAAAAATTTCCGAACTGTCCCCTTTGGTGACCCAGCACGACCCACTTCTCGAACTTTTGCGCGGATTTGGCAGGTCGTCGGAAGATGATTTTGAGCAGGCGGCGTGATTGATATTTGTCTAGAACCGATCAAGTTCGAGATTGGCAATAGTGACCCGTGACGATACGCTTCTCGAACTTTTGCGCGAGGTGCGCGGGTCAGAGGGAGACGATTTGGATCAAGCAGCATGATGAGAAGTTTGTCTACTCCCCTTCAGATGCACCAGGTGCAGATGTGACCCGTGACGATACACTTCTCGAACTTTTGCGCGAGGTTCGAAGGTCAGGCTGAGATTTTCTGGAAAAGGCCGCGAAGAAACAGCCAGGTCAATTTAGTCGCAAAATCCTTAGGGTCAGGATTCATAACCAGAAGATGACGGTTGCTGCGAGAGCGATTGCCGAGAGGAAGACCTTCGGACACCTATCGTAGCGGGTTGCCACGCGCCTCCAGTCCTTGAGCCTTCCGAACATGATCTCGATGCGGTTGCGCCGCTTGTATCGGCGCTTGTCGTATTTGACCGGGGTCTTTCGCTGCTTTCGGCCGGGAATGCAGGCGCGTATCCCTTTGTCTTGCAACGCTTCTCGGAACCAGTCGGCGTCATAGCCGCGATCCCCGAGCAGCCATTTGACGCTTGGCAGGCTACTCAGTAGCGCCCGTGCGCCGATGTAGTCGCTGACCTGACCGGCGGTGACGAACAGGTTGAGCGGCCGCCCCTGGCTGTCGCAGACGGCATGCAGTTTGGTGTTCATGCCACCCTTGGTTCGGCCGATCAGGCGACCGCGCCCCCTTTTTTCGCGGCCATGCTGGTCGCGGTCCGGTGGGCCTTCAGATATGTCGCGTCGATCATCACGGTCTTCTTTTCGCCGTGCTCGGCGGCCAGACCCGCCATCATCCGCGCGAAGATGCCTTTCTCGCTCCAGCGCTTCCAGCGGCTGTAGAGCGTCTTGTGCGGGCCATATGCTTCCGGGGCATCGCGCCACCTTAACCCATTGCGGTTGATGAAGATAATCCCGCTCAAAACCCGCTTATCATCGACCCGAGGCCGACCATGAGACTTCGGAAAGAAGGGTTTAAGACGCGCCATCTGCGCGTCGCTCAGCCAGAAAAGATCGCTCATGTCACCGCTCCGTTTTCGGAGCCGTGAATCACGCAGTGCGGCGGAAATCAATGCATCCTGACCCTAGATATTTCACTTATGAAAAAAGGTTGCTCTCAAGGTTTTTGACCATTAGTTTAAATTGATGCATCTCCCCTTCAGATATTTCATCCTTATTTAAATGAATAACCATATTTCTAACTGTGTAAAGTTTGTCCAGCGCGAGGTATTGCTGATCAGACAATCTTCCTCTTGACTTGAGTATATCGAGTGTAGACCTGAAATTTCCAGAATCGCTTCGTCCGTCACCTTCCAACATGCCCCGAACTTTACTCTCTAAATCCCCCCACATTGCCAGAAGCTCAGAAGTGCCTTTGGGCTTTTCATCTGCGGAAATTGCTCTATTCTTTATGAGCCCAACTTGATCCAAATACTCTTCGACCGCGTCCAGCTCTTCAGAAAATGAGACTTCAACATCTTTGAACTTAATTTTTTCAATCTTTCTTGCACCCTTCCTAATTTCACGTCGGAACCCAAAGAGAGCTACCAGTAAGGTTATTGGCCACGCTAGATTTTCAACTATCACTTCAAACATATGACACTCTCATCCAAGAATTCCCCCCGCGGCTCATCAGACGAAACAATTGAGACAGATATTTTTCCAAAGTCTCGCGCCCACAGGGCGTTCGGATGCGTTTGGCTCGTGGAGGATTGCACCACGATCTCGACAGCTTCGCCAAAACTCTTCGACCAAATATAAGTTGAGAACTTCGATTTGTCACCAGAAGCTCTCATGCCAGGGTTCCGTTTGGGCAGACAAACAGGTTTTGCAGAGTTAAACGATCGAAGTAGCGCCCGGTGTATCGATGGTACATCCGCCTTCAAGGTTGCCTGGATTTGAGATACTAGAAGGTTCTCTCCCTGCGGAAAAAAAACTTCTGCAGTTACATCAAATATGCTCGCAACTGGATCGTCAAGTTCGCACTGGTTCAACTCTGTTTTAATTGCATCCAATATATGCGAGGTTCCTAGAATGCCAATGTCACGTTTCGTGACATAATCGTCTGCCCCAAGCTCTTTGGTCATCTTACGCATAGTTCTAGCATCAGTGTGCTTGGTAACAACAATAATTCTGGTACATTCATTAAGTTTTTTGATCTTCGCAATAATCTCCTGCCCTGAAAGATCATCAGGACGTTCATTACCCTCAAGTCCGAGATCTACAAGAGCGACATGGGGTGTAACGTTATTCAAAACCTCCATAGCTTCAAGCTTGTCCTTAGCGGAGTATATCTTGAAGCCTTCCTCCAACAAGTTGGCAGAAAGCGCCTCACGATGAGATTGAACGTCTTCAACCAAAAAAATGCGAGCA
Source organism: Pacificoceanicola algae (assembly GCF_049341065.1). Lineage (NCBI taxonomy): Bacteria > Pseudomonadati > Pseudomonadota > Alphaproteobacteria > Rhodobacterales > Roseobacteraceae > Pacificoceanicola > Pacificoceanicola algae. The sequence goes on from NZ_JBMPIX010000024.1 coordinate 29,194, forward strand.
GTTGACATTTTGTTCCTCTTCTTCTTTAGAACACTAAAAAGCTGAGTGTAACCGAGAACCATTCATCTTCAACACTATCAAGATCGACCCATCCATCAAACTCTCGGACGTACTTTTCTACGGCAGTCAGCCCAACCCCCCGTCCATCTGCTGCTTGTCTAAAGCGGGTTCCGGGACGGAAACGCCTCAAGGACTTAAGATTTTCCGACGAAACCCCGACTCCGTTGTCTCGCACTTCGAGTGAAACAATACTTGAGGCTATAGAAGCTCTACTTGCTTCACGCTCTGAGATTTTAATTGTCACATTCGGTCTATATGCATCATTTTTTTTTGCTTTTTCCTCCATCGATTTAAGGGAATTTTCCAATATGCTGGTGATGTAGATCTTTATTGCAGGCGTGATATACACGCACGCTTCGGGATCAGCAGCCAATTGAAACACCTCCCCCCCAAGCTCGCTTATTCTGTGGCGCTCTGCACCTCGAAAAATTGATAGTGCATCTGAGACCAATTCACAAAGAAAATAGTCTGAGGACACGAGCATACTCTCGAACCCATCCGTGAAATCAGCAACCTGTCTAGTATATTTACTATGCTCCTCAATTGCTTTGGAAATTACCTCTCTAATTTCGGGGTCTTGCGTTCTGGACTTAAGCCAGTCCAGCTGAAGGCGAACTGCTGAGCCAGATGGAGCCCATTGATGCTCAAACGCCTGAGATATCAGAGAGGCATAACGCAAAGAAGTCTCCGTCTCAACTTTCGCCCAGTCGGCGTATATTGATCGCCTCTCTTCAAAAGCATATACCAGACTTGCCAGCTTTCCGGAGTAAGCCTCCAGTATCCTTTGAAAGGTACTCGATATCTGATTTGGCTTTGGGCACTCTATATTTAACACCCCAATGAAATCCTCTTTTCCAACCTCTAGTTTAATTGCGAGTTCGGATTTAGGAGGTGGAGTTCCCCTAATTTCAGAGGAGAAAAAGTCACGAAAAAGGTTTGCGTACGGCGGCTGGGTGGGATCAATCAATAACGATTTTTCATCAGATTCAAGCAAATAACCAACTACGGACTGGTTCATAGAAACCGGCGTATCTCTTCTCTCAGTGCCGTTTGTCGCTCTTATGTGTAAATACCTCTCTTCCGGAACCAATATTTGAATCAAGTGGTCTTTCGGCCTAAGCTTTGGAAAGTCTGGCACCAATTGAGGTATGAACTCAGCTAAGGCGTCAAAGCAATCTTCGGGGCTAAGGGAGCTATTGATTATTGTATCCCACATTTTCGAAAATACTTTGTTTGCGGTCTTCTCAAAATATATAGAAACCAAAATGGACAGCTGCTGGAATACACCCTGGAGAACCTCAGATATCTCACCCTTTTCAATCCCCTTAGGTATTACAGCCCAAACAACGCCAACGAACACTTTTTGGAATCTGATAGGCAGAAGTGCTACCTCGTACTCCAATTTACCGCTAGCATCGCAAAAGGCTTGACTAGCATCATAGAAAATAACCGAAATTGCCGCCTCATCAAATGTCTCCGGTTTAAGCTTTGCTTCCAAAGGCCATTCATAGCGGTTTACGTCAGCTATGGGCTGAAGTTTAGTTGAGAATATACACACCTGCATGCACGCAATTTCAGGGATTGCCCCCAAGACTCGCTTGAGTACACTCCCCAAAAATTCCTCGATCGACTTTTCAGACAAATTGTTCTCAAGAATAAAACCATCGATTGCTCTCAATATTCCGGATATAGCATCGGCCGACCTAGCGGCCATCTCAATTCGATCTATTGATGCGCGCGCAATCTTGATCTCTTCATATTTGCCTTTTATAGCGTCACTTGCGGCATCCTTCTTGGCTTGCAACTCATCCTCCATAAGAAGAGCGGCGAATATCCACTCGTCAAAAAACCGACATTTCAGTCGGTTTTATGTTAGTCACATGAACTAGAACTTGTCGAGTCAGATATTTTGATCGCTCGGAAAACTGACCTCGAGTTCATTCAAGGCCTTCTCCTGCAGCTCACTGAATGAACAGGCTTCCACATTGAAGGGATTTCTTACTTGACCGAATCTGCGAAAACTCAAACGCCGCAATCTCCGCGCAAGAGCGCGTGCTCTGCCGTTGCTTTCATCCAGTATTGATTCGATTAGAAATGATGATAAATCTATAGTCATGATACTTCTCCGTTTCAGTAGTGAGGGCTGCAGTGCCTCACCACCAATGCGGAAAAGTTCTTTTTAATTATTACATGGCGAAGATGGAAAAGCAATCCCCAATAAAATCGCAGCCCTAACGCTAAAACTCAACTTTATTTCCTTTTGGGTTTTCATAATCGACGATATTGTTCATCGCAGCCTACCGCATCGGAGTGCATATCCTCTTCTGCGCTACTCAGCAATTTCGCCGTGGCCGCTCGATAAGACTGCAGTGCTACTATTGCCGCCACAAATATATTCACTCCAAGCAATCAGTAATTCAGTTCGTTTCTGTAGGCGCTCACTCCTTTGATATGCCGCGATGACACCTTTATCGACAATGTGCCCCAAGCAAGCCTCCTTAACCTCGAAAGGAGCGTCGGCACACTCCTCTGCCCAAGACCGGAAGGTTGAGCGCAACCCATGCGGTCTAGCCTCATACCCCTCACGTTCCATAAGACGACTCATGGTGGCGTCTGACAAGGGCTTTCCTTTGCTCGAAGGAAACAGCAATTGCGACCCTTCAAACTTGTGCGCCTGCTCGATCACCTGCAGCGCCTCATCAGTCAGCGGTATCTTGTGCTCGCGCTTGGTTTTGGTCCGCTCGGGCGGCAGGACTAGCACGTTGTCGATGACTTCATCTGAGGTGGCGAACCGCACCTCCCCAGTACGAGCTGCAGTCAACATCATGAACCGCAGCACAAAGCAAGATTGATGAGGCTGTGCGCAAAGCCATTGGTAGAAGGCAGGAGCTTCTTGGTACGGGATAGACGGTACATGCTTTACCTCGTGCCGTTGCTTCCCGAGAAGAGCTCGTGCTTTCGTGGTTGCTTGTAGATCAACATCCAAGCCTAGCGCGGCTGCGTGTTTTAACGCTAGACTGAGCCGGTTCATAGCTTTGCGCGCCGTGTCGGCTTTGCCATGCCAAATTGGCTCCAGAATTTTCTTTATAACGTGCTGGTCAATATCTTCGACAGCCATCGCCCCGAACTTTGGCAACACATGAACAGACAGCGGCGACATCCAGCGCCCTGCGGCTCCATCTGCCTTCAATTCCGCCTGCCGAGCTTTGAAGCACCCATCGACCGCGTCTTTGAGTGTCATGCGTCTTGCCGAGAGCTGCTCTTTGCGGCGATTGGCGACCGGATCGATACCGTCACGCAGCGCAGCTCTAGCTTGGAGCGCCCTAGCGCGCGCATCGGCAATTGAAACCTCTGGCCAAGGCCCCAAACCCATCTCCCGGCGCTTTCCGGAAACTGAAAGGCGTAGAACCCATTTGCCCGCACCCGGGCTGCGCTTGATAAGCCACAATCCTTGACCATCGGCATACTTGCCAGCCGCCAGGCTTTTGGCCTTCATTGGGTTGAGCGTATTGTAAATCAACTCAGTCCACCTTTGGGTCCACCCTTTTCAGTCCACCTTTGGGTCCACCCTTTTGCATGCGAAGCAATGTTCCAGAACGCTCCTTCCTGACAAGGTCGTTGATTCAGTCCTGAGTTCTGACCTAACATAGAAGCCTCTCGGGAAACTTGTCGAAACCCGGGCATCGCGATGCTCTTCAATCATGGAGAGATCGTGATGAGGATCTTGTCAAAGCGCCAGCTGAAGGAGTTGGTTCTCTACTCGCCGCAACACATTGCACGCCTGGAAAAGGTCGGGAAATTCCCAAAGCGGGTCACTCTTGGCCCCAACAGGGTGGGATGGGTAGAAGGCGAAGTGTTAGACTGGCTCCAAGAAAGGCTGGATCGCCGCGAAGCGACCTGACGACACTCCCCGTGTGGGAGCAGGGTGGCCGGGTGTGCACAACCCGGTCACCATTCAACACCAAAGATCAATGAAGTAAACATCTGTGTGCAGCGACTTCAGCTACGCCAGTGCGCAGCAGCACACTGTGGAACAACTTGTGAACATAGATGCGGTGCGCTAAAGACTGTTGCACCAGAATCCGCAACCTGTTGTATTGCCGTTAGGAGGTACTGCTACATGCTGTCATCATTGGAACTTTGTGCTGGCGCTGGCGGTCAAGCTCTTGGTCTAGAGAAAGCCGGTTTCGGCCACGAAGCACTCGTGGAAATAGACAAGCATTGTTGCAATACCCTTCGGTATAATCGTCCGTCTTGGAACGTGTTCGAGGAAGACATGCGTCTCTTCAAGCAGGACGCGGAGAACTATAAGGGGATAGACCTATTGGCAGGGGGATTGCCCTGCCCGCCCTTTTCCAAGGCAGGCAAACAACTTGGACAAGCTGACGAGCGCAACTTGTTCGATGACGCAATCGACATAGTTGATGCGATGCGCCCTCGGGCAATCATGATTGAGAACGTGCGTGGTTTCTTAGATGCAGTGTTCGAAGATTACCGCACCCATCTAAAGACACAGCTCAAGAAGCTAGGCTATCACTCGGAACCGAAGCTTATGAATGCGTCAGATTTTGGTGTGCCACAACTCCGACCTCGCGTTGTCATCATAGCCATTGAGGAGAGTCGTACAGAACATTTCTCTTGGCCAGTTCCGCATGCCGATAGACCTAAGACGGTTGGGCAAACACTCCGGAAAATGATGGCAGCCAACGGCTGGGCCGGAGCTTCAGCTTGGGCACGACAGGCTAATGACATCGCTCCTACCGTTGTTGGTGGGAGTAAGAAACATGGCGGTCCCGATCTTGGTCCGACACGCGCCAGGAAAGCTTGGGCATCACTTGGCGTCGAAGGACGAACGATTGCTCCCGAAGCTCCGGGTCCTGACCATGTCGGCATACCTCGTCTTACAGTGCAGATGGTAGCGAAAATCCAGGGCTTTCCAGACAGTTGGCACTTCACAGGCGCAAAAACCAACGCATATCGTCAAGTTGGCAACGCCTTTCCGCCACCTGTGGCGGAAGCCGTCGGAGCTCAACTCCGATCAGCTTTAACAGCACGGACTCTTTACGCCGTCGCCTAGAGCGCGAAAGGCCGGCCTTTTCAGATATTTAGACTCCACAATGCGCTGAGTTTGAACCAATGATGCAACATGAAAATGTTGCCGTCAGTTGTTGATCCGAGTCACCCCGATTTCGAGGAATTGGACCGAATTCGGCTAGGTATTTTTGAAGTGGCTGGAGGCGAGGCAGCAGTCGCGTCCGCCTTCCCTCAAGCCATCCGAGACGCCATTGATTTCGTACTTGACCCCATACGGACCGGACGAACTGCCATCCACGAGTTGGACAACGTGGAAAAGACCTTTGTAGGCTTGAAGATCGAGCATTATGTCCGCGACTTCCTAGGTGCCCCCAAAGGTATCCGTGACTTGGTCATCGGAAACCGCGACGTCGATATCAAAAACACGCTCGACAACAGCTGGATGATTCCGCCGGAGACCTACCGAGATGAAGGTCCTTGTCTAGTCATCAATTCAAAAGAAAATGAGAGTCGGTGTTGGATGGGCGTGATGCTCGCACGCGAAGAATACCTCAACGCTCCAAATCGGGATGGAAAACGCGGCGTGAAATCGTCGGCTGTGGCAAATGTTCTGTGGCTTGTTGAAGGCGCTGATTACCCTCCATCGGTATGGAGAAATTTCGATATGGCTCAATTTCGAGCTCTACGCGAGGTGCAGCCTGGTACGGCAAGAGCAGCAGCATTTTTCCGCCTAAACCTGAGAAAGGTCGTGCCCCGTGAAGTGGCAGAAGCACTACTGTTCGACCAGAAAGATCCCATGAAACGCCTGCGCGGGAACCAAGGAGCGCGAGATGTGCTGCGCAAGGAAGGCATTGCATTGCTGTCAGGAGTCTATGGAAACAAGGTTCTGAAGTCTCTGGGGATGCAGCGCTTGATGGGTGATCAATTCATTGCGATTGCGCCGGAGACATCTGAAGAGCGTCAAGTGTTGCGTATTTTCAATGCCATTGACTCATGAGACCATTCGTTTGAGAGCAAGCACACTGAAAAAGTTAAAAGTTTGGTCTGACAAGGTCTTGAACACCCATCCTCAGAGAAGATATAACGGATAATCTGTTTAGCGCCCGCACTTTGTCTCAATCTCTATAGCTTGATGGATTGAGGAAAGAAAGATGCGATAAGATCGGCCTCCTCCTGACTCTTCATTAGGCGAACACACAAGAGGTTCTTTTTTGTTCGTGAGCATGCAACATAAAGAAGCTTCCTGGATGATATTTCCCGCTTTGTTTCCGGAACGCCCTTCTCAAAGCAGCTTACAAAATCGTACTCCGTCGTCCAGCCATACTCATCAATAACGAGAAGTACATTCTCGATGCCCGTTCCTTTCGTCTTATGCATCGTTGAAAATTTGCCTCCGCTGTCCTCATACTCATAGAACGCTCTTATCTCACCAAACGTGATTTCCTTGGAAAACAAGGATACAAGAAAATTTTTCTGTTTAAGGTCATTCAGTCTGTCGTCGTATTCCTGCTCCAGCAACCCAGCACTGATATGCTTCATACTCCTTGCGGCCACCTCCTTTGACATTTGAAGTTTTGTACGGTAGCCATTCAAGTATAGTTTCTCAAACTCGGCAAAGGCAGGATCACCTGAGATCTTTGCCAAAAACTCATTGCCCCGGTCAACAAATGACTTGTGGCCTTCCGAAACCCTTATCAAACCACATTCGACGGCATACTGTACAGTCTCATAAGCAGTACGATCCTTCTCCCTAAGTGAGTGAAGCATTTTATCGAGCTTGGCTTTGTCTGAGACTGACGTAATGGCATATCCACACTTCCGTAACTTCGCAATCAAACGGTTGTATGCGCGCCTGTCTCCCGGCAGACTCGCGTGTAGATCAATCAGATCAATTACTTCACCAAATTGCAGTCTATCAAACGTCTTGCGCATGCGATCACGTGGTTCTGAGTATCGATCATTGAAGATCTGATATATACCTCCAAAGCCAACATTGTCTGCAATGGACTTGTTTGTCAGTTTTAACTGAACGTAGTCCGGATATTGGAGTGCAGTTTTTTCAACCAACGCATCAAGTGCATTTCTGAACAACCCCGCATTCGTTTTTTTGTCTTCCAGCTTATCTCCCGAATCAACCGGCGAAGGAGCCAAGTCGAAAATCAGTTTCACGCTGCCCTGGCGGCTCTCAAGCGTTTCAAGAGTTCCATTATCAAACGATTTTAGTGCGACTTCCTGACTTAGACCGTCCGTCCGCAATTTGTTGCTGAATTTAATGACTTGAGGTGAGCACCGATAATTGTCCTCTTTAACGACAAGTGTGAGTTCTTTAGCATCGATATGCGACTGAGCGCTTCCTATGCCATCCGAATAGATGGCCTGTTCAGAGTCGCCGAACAGCCCGATCACAGTTTTCCCGTCTTTTGGCAAACAGCGCAGAAGGACGCGCACGACATCTGCACTTGTATCTTGATACTCATCAATAAAGATGCAGTCATACCGATCTGACACGATCTTGCCGAGCAACGGCAAGTCTTCAAGAATATGGCAAGCCAACGCTATAAGCCCATCATGGCCGTACGAAGGGTCGTTGAAGTTGTTAAAGGCAGTGTCATTGTAGTAAAACTCGTTAGGCTGTCTCATAACCGCTTTGTCGCGGATTTCTTTATTGAGATCTTCAATCCACCCATTGAGCTGCGCATTATATGTGTCGGGCTGCTTGTCGTATTCGGGTTTGGTAGCGACCTTCGTAGTTTCTTCACCGAGTACCGACCTGCGGCGATTCTCGAGCTGACCATGCGCCTTCTTGAACCTGTTGTGCTCTTCTTTCTTCCACAGCTTCTCGTCGTCATTATAGCGATCAACTCCAAGAGGAACAAACACATCTAATTCAAAAATTTTCGGAAATGCCTGCTGAATGCTCCTCTTAAACGGTGAAATAACTTGACCAAAAAACGAGTGTACCGTCGAAACGAAGATATCGCCAGGTATACGATCTGAAATTTCTTCTGCGGCTTTGTTCGTATGGGTGATGCAAGCAATGCGGAGGCCGGGGTTGACCTCCAGAAGTTTTTGAACAAGCCTTTTCAAACTCTCTGTCTTGCCGCTTCCAGCCCCACCTTGAAGAACGAAGTTCTCACCGTTGGTAACAAGTTCTGCGATTCGATCTACCGGGTTCATTTTTGGATCCATTTTAATCCATCCATGATATATTTCGGCACCTTCCAGGTTTCGCCTTCTGCGAGCGCCAGGTACAAAACGGACCCTGCAAAATCGGATTTCTTTCCGAGTATTTGATCTGTGAGTGTATAAAAATCACCGTCGATGAAATCATCCAGCTTGCTTTTTGTTTTTAAACCCGCCAACGCATCCTTTCGGGCCTTAATTTTGTCAAAGTTAATCGAAATGAACGCGTCCTCGAAACTCCTTGCGTGGTAGCCGCTCTCCATAAGTTGGTAGGCGAGCGCGATCTGCCCTTCGCCCAAATTGGCAGTTCCGTCGACTAGATGCTTGTGCCAATCTGAGAAGCTATCGTCCTTCAAATCAGGGGCTGAGAGGAAGTGCTTCAGGGTTTCATTTGAGGTGTGGCTGGATTCTGAGACAGGGCAGGCAAGATATCTGGTCTTTCCCGTCTTCTCATTGAAAACAGCTTTGGTTGTGTCAATATCAGTTATTATCAAGGTGCGAACGCCAATAAACTCAAGAAACGGCGCAAACGCACGCGCATTTGCACCCACTTCAAGGATGGATATATTCTGTGAGGACAACCCGCTCCCCATGGATTCATTGATATTTTCCCGATCATGCATCTCAAAGAATAGCGGAAGCAAAATGCGTTCCGTGGTTCCCTCGATGAAGATCGCTTTGCTTGCGAAGAATAGTTCAGCAGAGTTGATTGTCAGGTATTGCTTGAGAAACTGAAAAATCGCTGCTCCATCCGCACCAAGTTCTTCATACTTGGCGCTTAAGTCAGTATGAAAGTTTTTGATCTTGACAGGCTCTGTTTGTGACTGCCGTGAAAGATACCTGATGTCCTCAAAGTTTGACTTGGAAACTATGTGCGACGAATGTGTCGTCAACAAAGCTTGCAAGTTCGGAATTTGCGAAACTAATCCATGAATTTTGTCCGCGAAGACATATTGCATTTGCGGATGTGTGTGTGCTTCGGGCTCTTCTATAACTAAGAGGTTCAAAGGGGCGTTTCGTCTGTTGAAATCGTCGCGACACAATTCAATCTGCAAAAGGAGATAAAGGATGTTCAGGTATCCGAGACCGCTGTGGTGCTCAGGAAGAAAGTTGTCGGTATCTCCGTAAATGACCTGCGATGATGTTTCGATGAGAGATTGCGATTGGATGTTTGAGACGACCTTTAAATTTCCCAGCTCTAGAAAGTCGCGTGAGTTTTCCAAGAATCCTCCGAAGACTTTCGTATACTGCTCTCCAAGCTGATCATCAATGGTGGCTAGCATTGATCTAAGCTTGTCAACGCTTTCACTATCTACCCCGACGGTCTCGTCATCTGCGTCAGCCTCGATATCACGCTTTCGAAAGAACTTGGTAGATATTGCGGACAAAGGCTTTGCTCCACGTCCGGCGTCTTCCGAACTTGCAACATTTCTGCGGGCATGAATGACCTGAAAATTCAAAAGCGACCGCACATGGGATCGCTCTTTCTCTTCGAGCTGATCTCGGTGTGCAAGATAGTACGGCGTTTCTTCAGTATGTCCGAAGTCATCAAACGCATAAATTTTCGTTTCCAGAAATTTTCGACTGAGGTTGTTCTCTATGAACTTTTTTCGCTCTTTCGCGTCGTTCGGCAACACGCCAAGGAGTTTCTTTTTGTCTATGCAGCATTCGAACAGGATGTTGGTATGTCGTCTCGTAGGATCAAGGTCGAGCATGAACTCTGAGAGAACTTCGAGGTTATCGTTCTCGTCGTAAGCTATGCGGAGAACAAGCCTGATCGCCAACTCTTCAATATTTGTTTCTTCATCAATGCCGAGCACTTTCTCCCTTATTGGTATCGGAAAGTCAGTGTATGTGAATTGGTCTGGCTTCTCAAGAAACCTTTCCAACAGAACGGCCAAGGATGTTTTTCCGGTATTGTTTTTTCCTACAAGTAGCGTTGTCTTATCTCGCATATCTAGGTGGCAGTTTTGAAGGAGTCGAAAGTTCTCAATCTTGATCTGTTCAATATGCATGACGATAGTTTGCCTTTATGTTCGGTCCGTTTTGGGATCGATATTTATTCTTTAAATTATCACGAGAAACTCTAGGTGTTCAGTCCCGGCATCTGGTGGATCGGGTTCAAGATGAATCTGTCCGGCTCTGATGTCCATATCTTGCAGATGTATTCGTAGGGTGTGAGCCCGTTGAGGGTCTTGAGCCGACGCGCGAAGTTGTATGCTGCCATGAAGTCTGCGAGGTGCGTTCGCAGCTGATCATGGCTGTCGTAGTGGAAGCGTTTTACAGTGGCCTCCTTGATCGTGCGGTTCATCCGTTCGACCTGTCCGTTGGTCCAGGGATGGTTGGGTTTGGTCAGCCGGTGCTCAATCCCGTTTGCCTCACAGATCATGTCAAAGCGCATCGGCCGTGAATACGCGGTGTTCCGGTTCCGGGGCTGCTCGGCGAACTGAATGCCGTTGTCGGTTAGAATGGTGTGGACCTGATATGGCACGGCTTCGAGCATGTGTTGCAGAAACTCCCAAGCCGTCTTTCTGTCCGCCTTCTCGACAAGCTGTGTCACAGCAAACTTGCTCGTGCGGTCGATGCCGACGAACAGGAACAGCTTTCCTTCAGCAGTCTGCACCTCGGCGATGTCGATATGGAAGAAGCCGATAGGGTAGCGTTTGAACTTCGACCGCTTCGGCTTGTCGCCCTCGACGTCAGGCAGGCGCGAGATGCCATGTCGCTGTAGACATCGGTGCAGTGCTGAGCGTGTCAGGTGCGGGATGGACGACTGGAGGGCATAGAGGCAGTCATCAAGCGGCAGCAACGTGTGGCGCCGAAACGCGACGATGGCCGCCTCCTGAGCCTCCGTGAGGACCGTCGAACGTGGCTCCTTTGGGCCGGTCTTGAGATCATCGACCGTCTGTCGTTTGCGCCACTTCGCAACAGTTTTGGGATTGATCCCGAGCTCCCGGCTCAACGTCGCGAGCGAAGCTTGCGATCGCTGTATTGCTGCTCTGACGGCGTACGTGGTCGTGGCGCTTCCGTGACGAACTTGTCCCATAGGGCATCCTTCCATTTCTTCGAAAGGATCACACCATCAAACCGTGGGATCAAACAGTAGGTGATACCCCACGGCTGGTTTGTCTTCTTCGGATCACCCAGGGCATCGTATCCGGCATAGCCATCCACGGTTAGAGAGCCGCCCTTGAAGCCGGTGAATATCTTTTTCGCAGTCTCTGCGCTGCGACTTCTCGAGTGCTGGAACACCACGATGGGTGGGTCGCCGCCGCCCCACCCGCGCTGGTCGCGAACCACAGCCCAAAGATAGTCCTTGCGGGTTTTGCCGGTGCGCGGAGCCAGGACAGGTACCGTGGTTTCGTCCGCGAAGAGGCGGTCACTGGCTTTCAGTTCGTCAATCATGGCGTCGATGATGGGGGCCAGCTGGAAGGCGATACGGCCTGCCCAGTTTGCAAGCATGGTGCGGTCGATTTCGATGCCGTCGCGTCGCCAGATTTCGGCTTGGCGATAAAACGGAAGATGATCGCAAAACTTCGCGACCACGGAATGGACGGCGAACCGGTTCGTGCCCAGACCGCGCGGGACCAGAAACTCCGGTGCCGGTGCCTGCGCGTGGGATTTCCCATCGCATGTGCGGCACATGTACTTGGGGCGCACGGTGACAAGGACGCGGAACTGGGCGGGCACGACGTCGAGGCGTTGGGTGCGGTTTTCCCCGACCTTCACCATCTCGCCACACCCACATGGGCAGAGTGTACTGTCGGGTTCGATCACCTCTTCAACGCGTTCGAGATGGTCCGGCAAATTGCCTTTGTTCCGCTTGGCTGAAGAGCGCTTTCGTGATGCCTTACCCAGTGCCTTGTCCGCAGCATCGCCCGCCGCCGCCAACTGCCCCTCGGCAACCTCGCAGTCTTCCGTGAAGAGGTTGCGTTGATCCGGGTCGCCCTTCTCAGAACTCGGCCCGAACCGCGCGTGCCTGGCCTGAGAGAGCATACGTTCCAGACGCGCATTCGCCGCCGCAAGGTCGGCATTCGAGCTTTCCAACAAAGCGTTTTGCACTGTGACACGAGCAAATTCCGTCTCAGCGGCGGCAAGACGCCGTTCCAACTCGGCAACGTATTTGCGGTCGATCGGGGCGGTGGCAGGCATGACCAACCATACATCGGCACGTGTAATCCTGCCGCAAAAATCGCTGCCGTGAGTCACCCTGCCGCAGGCTATCCAGCCAGTCTTGGCTGCCGCCGGCGCTCAGCCCGAACCGCCTTCCAGTCCAGCCCTTCAAAGAGCGCCGAGAACTGCGCAGGGGTAAGCTTGATCACCCCATCCGCTGGCCGGGGCCACTGGAATTGGCCGCCCTCAAGGTGCTTGTAGACCAATACCAAACCAGTCTGATCCCAAAGAAGGATTTTGATCCTGTCACCCCGCTTGGACCTGAAGACAAACACCGCCCCGCTGTAGGGATCACGCCCCAGAACCGTCTGGATCACGAGCGACAGACCCGCATGCCCCTTGCGAAAGTCGACCGGCCGCGTCGCCAGGAAAACGTGATACTTGCCGCCTGGCAGGATCATGACGCCACCCTGAGCGCAGCAATGACGCGGCCAAGGTGCTCGGGATCGAAACCGGTCGGAACCAGCACCCGAACACCATCGATCTCCAGATCAATCGTCCCGGACGCGTCAGGCGGCATCTGCCCGCCATCCCCTCCGCCCGCCTCAACGACGACCGGTACCAGACCCAGCATGTCGTCATCCGGCATCGCAAGAACACCTTCTCGCGCCGCCCGCCGCCAAGAATGGAGTTGAGGCGCTGAGATCCCATGCTTGCGCGCAACATCCGCCACCGAAACACCGTCGCGGTAGCTTTCCAGAACAATCTCAGCCTTCACATGTTCCGGCCATCGACGCCGACCACTCGGCCCCGTCACAACATCGATACGCCCTGCGTATCCTTCTTCGACACTGTGAGAAGTTACGTAATTTTGCACTGTATCATCCATCGGAACCCTCCTTGTTCGGATGGGCTCTTCTCAGATGACAAACTTCAAACGTCTACGAGGGCGGTAACGCGGCGCTTACGGCGCAACCGGATCGAAGTCATGTTCGGCAGGCTCAAGGACTGGCGGCGTGTGGCAACCCGCTATGACCGCTGCCCCAAGGTCTTCCTGTCAGCCATCGCCCTCGCGGCACTCGTCATTTACTGGCTATGAGTCCTGACCCTAAGACCCTCCACCTGCGTCCGAGATGCGCCAGCCTGATGCAGCCAGAGTGGTCCGGTTTGGAGTGCGTCGGCCTAAGTGGCCCCCACCGGCAGAACGGCACCGCTTTTCACACCAGAAAGAGGCAACGCGACGACCGCGACATGCCTGACAAACCCTGTAGATTCACGTGATGCGTCGTCTTTGCGTTGAAGCAGGTCAAGGTTCTCCGATCGGTGGAACGTCGCGCCGCGCGGAATGACAGCCTGTCATGCCGCGTTCTCGAAATCATATGAATACCGCAAATCATTCATAACTATTCCATTTTTCATGTGTTTAAGAAAGTGCATGTGTCGGGGTCGCGTTGCGACTCAGGCTTCGTGCTTGGAAACACCTAGCTTGCCGCATTTTTGAAGCCCCAAAAAGAAGCGTTGCTCCATGGCCACCTACACGATCGTTTCCTCGACCAAGACGCCGCTCGGCCCGAACGAGATCAACGCCGGCACGACGATCACGGTCAATCCCGGCGATGTCTTCATCTTCGGCGCAGATGCCGACGCGGACGTGAATTTCATCGCTTCCGGCGCCGGGCCACATCCCTTCGATATCGTCTTTAACGACGCCGTCGGTACCCTCAAGGTCACAATCGGATCGGGCCTCACCCCGACTGTAAGCATTGCGGACAATGTTGATCTGAGCGACGTTGAGATCGACGCCATCGCCTCCGAAGGGCTCACGCTGACTGCGGGCAACAATTCAAGCCTCAACAAGCTCAACGGCTCCGGCACCGGCAACGACAACATCACGCTCGGCAACGATTTCACCGCCACCGGCGATTGGAGCACCACCGGCGGCGACGACACGATAACCGCTGGCGACAACGTGACCCTGGTCAACGTGAAGACCGGCAGCAACAGCGACACGATCATCTTTGGCGACGGGGCCACGTTCACCCAGATCGATACCGAGAGCGGTGGCGACTACATCTTCATGGATGACAACGCCGTCGGTGACAAACTCATCAGCGGCTCCGGGGACGATTTTGTACGCACCGGCACGAACGAGCAAATAACGACCATTGATGGCGGCAGCGGAGGCAATGACGTCTACGAGACGCAGGACCCGACATCGGCGTCCACCGGCTTTGAAACGACCAACGTCATCTGCTTCGTCGAGGGCACGCTGATCCGCACGGCGGACGGCCCGCGCCCGGTCGAAACGCTTGTGCCGGGCGACCTGCTCTGGACGCGCGACCACGGGTTGCAACCGCTGCGCTGGAGGCGGGGCTTTCCGGTCTCGGCCGAGGCGCAGGCCGATGCGCGGCTGCGGCCCGTGCGTATCGCGCCCGGCGCGCTTGGCCCCGGCGTGCCGTCCCGCGCGCTGCGCGTCTCCCAGCAGCACCGGCTGCTCTTGCGCTCGCCCATCGTGCAGCGGATCTTCGGCGCGCCCGAGATCCTCGTCGCGGCCAGGAAACTGGTGGGCTTTCCCGGCATCGACATCGCGGCACCGGGGCGGCTTTTCCACTACCATCACCTGCTGATGGACCGGCACGAGATCGTGCAGGCCGAAGACGCCGAAACCGAAACCGTGCTGCTCGGCCCGCAGGCGCTCTCGACCCTGTCCGCGCTGGGCGTTCGTGTCGGCCTGCCGGAAAGCCGCGTCACCTCTCCCGAAACGGCGAGTATTCCCGCCCGACCGCTCATCGTCGCGCGTGACGACATCGACCGGCTGATCGCGCGCAGCCGCAAGAACCGCAAGGCGCTGCAAGATCCGGTCGCAATCGACACTGCCCTCTTGCCTGAAACACGGAACGCAAGCGAAACGCGGTCTCGGGCGTCGATCTGCCGCTGAAGGGCAACAGGAGGCAAAGCTCCCACTCTTCAAAATGCGCGACACGGAACGATCCCCTGCGCGAAACAGCTTGGAAGTACGTCTGACCTTGACCGCCAGGTGACGCAACATGGCGGGATGTTGTGCGTCCCGACGGCCGTATCCGAAGGCGCGCCCAGAACCTTTACCGTTGTTCCGCATCTAGATGCTAGGGTCAGGACTCATAGCCAGTAGATGACGAGTGCTGCGATGGCGATGGCTGACAGGAAGACTTTCGGGCATCTGTCGTAGCGGGTTGCCACACGCCGCCAATCCTTCAACCTGCCGAACATGATCTCGATCCGGTTACGCCGTTTGTAGCGACGCTTGTCGTACTTGACGGCTTTCTTGCGTTGCTTTCGGCCAGGGATGCAGGCGCGTATCCCTTTGTCTTTCAACGCTTCCCGGAACCAATCGGCGTCATAGCCGCGATCCCCGAGCAGCCAATCGACATCCGGCAGGCTGCTCAACAATGCCCGTGCGCCAATGTAGTCGCTGACCTGACCGGCGGTGACGAACAGGTTCAGCGGACGTCCCCGGCTGTCGCAGATGGCATGCAACTTGGTGTTCATGCCGCCCTTGGTGCGACCGATCAGGCGTCCACGCCCCCTTTTTTGACGCCCAAGCTGGTCGCGGTACGGTGGGCCTTCAGGTAGGTGGCGTCAATCATCACAATCTTCTCTTCACCGTGTTCGGCAGCCAGACCGGCCATCATCCGTGCGAAGATGCCTTTGTCGCTCCACCGCTTCCAACGGTTATAGAGCGTTTTGTGTGGGCCATAGGCCGAAGGAGCGTCGCGCCATCTCAACCCATTGCGATTAATGAAGATAATGCCGCTCAACACACGTCGATCATCAACGCGTGGCTTGCCGTGGGACTTGGGGAAGAAGGGCTCAAGGCGCGCCATCTGCGCATCCGTCAGCCAGAAAAGATCAGACATGGCCACCGCTCAGTTTTCGAACCGTGAATCACGCCGCTGGACGGAAATCAATGGGTCCTGACCCTAAATAGATGCCTTGAGGTTTTGACATCCGGCAATGTGGAAATAGTCGCATGGAGCGACGGTCGGACATTTCCTGAGTTGCACTGGCAGGTGTCCAACTTTATTGATTCCGAGTTCGCCCAGAAGGACAAACTTTTGAGACTGATCGAACAGAGACTCGTTCATGCAATTGAAGGAGGTTTGCCTGTTGATGAAATTCTGTCGGTCGTCGAGGCGGTGGACGAATTCATGGCTGACACGGTTCCCGACGAGGTTACCGAAGCACTCGAAGGTGTCGTTGGATACGAATTCAGCGAGACCGAAGAGGCAATCAGTCACCTCAACACAGAAAGCGAACTTTCCGAGCATTTGGAACACCTTGAGCAGTTGGCAAAGGTGACAGGTATTAATCCAGATTCTGCGCTTCAGGTCGTGTCGGAGAAGCTGATTCAGTACGAAAGACCTGACTACGATGAGCATAGGGGAAGCTTCACCGGTCCACAGCAAAGCCAGCGTGCTGAGTTCAGCGATGACGCCTTGATTAGTCTATTCTCAAACTTAATGGATCAGTGAACGTATCAACCGCACGAGTTGAAGTGCGTGCGGAGTAGAGACCGGCGATGAAGTAATTTTCGGCTGTCGAATCGATCCCTATCGATTCATGTAACAAAAAAGAAAAGCTCAGGCGTTCCCGTCGTAACTTGATTTTGTTTGGAGGCCAGTACCGGAATCGAACCGGTGTACACGGACTTGCAATCCGAAGGCGTTGCTCGCAGTGTTGGTGATTTTGAGTGCATCAAAGGAGAATGTGGAGCCTAAAAAGAGCCTAGCTCGTCGCGATGACCTTGTTAAGTGATTGATTTTATTGGTGCCCCCACACGGACTCGAACCGCGGACCTACTGATTACAAATCAGTTGCTCTACCAGCTGAGCTATAGGGGCACTTGATGAAGTAAGCTGGTCGCTTCATCAAATTTGCGGAAGAACTCGACCGAGTCCTTGCCACAAACGCGGTTTACCCGAGCCGATTGCGAAGGACAATACTCGATCTCACATCAAATTCAGGCTCTAGCGGTTCCCTTTAGGGCTGCGTCGCAGAGGCGAGTCGCCGCCCCGGTTGACGGGTTTTCCCTTGGTTTTGCCGCCGCCCGGTCGGTCCATGCGCACCGATGTGTCCTTGGCGTTCGCGGGTTTGGGTTTTCCGGCGTTGCCCGCGGGCTTTCCGCCCGGCTTGCCACCCTTGCCGGCGAATGGTTTCCCGTCGCTCTTGGCAAAGGGCTTCCCGCCCGGCTTGCCCGAAGGCTTCCCATCAGATTTGGCGAAAGGTTTTCCATCGTTTTTGCCGTAGGGTTTGCCTTCTCGTTTTCCAGTGGGCTTGCCGTCAGATTTGCCAAAAGCCTTTGGACCGCGCGGTTTGTCGAAGTCCTTGCGTTCGGGGCGGTCCGGACGCGGTGCTTTGGCCGGAGCGTCGTCGGACCGGGCCTTCCAGGGAGCTTTGGCGGGTTTTTCGCCGTTGTCGGGGCGCGGAGCGCGGGGCTTGTCCCGGTCTTCGCCGCGTGGCTTTTCGCGTCGCGGTTTGTCACCGCGGTCGGAGCCCGGGCTTTTACGGTGCGGTTGCGAGGGGCGCTGTCGGTGCGCTGGCGGCTGGTTGATGCCAGCAGGTTCACCGTCAAGGCGGCGCCCGAAGACGTCATTCTCCAACAAACCATCCGGGCCCAGGCGGCCAAGAAAATCCTCGGCGACCGCTTCAGCCAGTTCAACGAAGGTTTCGGTACCCTGCACCCGGATGCGCCCAATCTGGGCTTTGTCGAGATTTCCGACCCGGAGCAAAAGCGGCAGGAGCCAGCGCGCTTCGGCGCCTTTGTCCTGGCCAATCGACAGCGAGAACCAGGCGGAAGGGCCAAAGGCGGCGCGATCTTCACGCGGGGCTCGGGCTTCGACAACGTTCAGTTCTTCGGGGGCCGAAAGGCCAGCGCGGAAAAAGCGCAGGCAGGCCGCAGCGACCTTTTCCGCGCCATACTCGGCGAGAAGTTTGGCTGCAAAGGCGCTGTCCTGATCGGTTGCGGCGGTTTCCCAGACGGGATCAGAGAGCAGGCGGGCTTCGTCGCGGGCAAGGATTTCATCGGGCCCCGGGGCATGGGTCCATTCGGCTTCGATCTTGGCCCATTTGAGCAGGCGCTCGGCCTTTTTCGACAGTTTGTCCGGCACGATCAGCGCGGAAATTCCCTTGCGTCCGGCGCGCCCCGTGCGGCCCGAGCGGTGCAACAGCGCCTCGGTGTTCTGGGGCAGATCGGCATGGATCACCAGTTCAAGGTTGGGCAGGTCGATGCCGCGCGCGGCTACGTCGGTGGCGACACACACCTTGGCACGGCCATCGCGCAGGGCCTGCAGCGCGTGGCTGCGTTCGTCCTGCGACAGCTCGCCAGACAGGCTGACCACAGAAAGACCACGGTTGGCCAGACGGGCGGTCAGGCGGGCCACCGTTGCGCGCGTGTTGGCAAAGACGATGGCGTTGGGCGCATCGTGAAAGCGTAACAGGTTGATGATCGCGTGCTCCGCGTCGCGCTGCGCGACCTGCACCGCCTGATACGCGATGTCCGCATGTTGCGTCTTGCCGGAAATCGTCGAGACGCGTACGGCCTCGCGCTGAAACTGCTGTGCCAGCTTGGCAATCAACGGCGAGACAGTGGCCGAGAACATCAGCGTGCGGCGATCCTCGGGGGCCTCGCCCAGCATGAATTCAAGATCTTCGCGAAAGCCGAGGTCGAGCATTTCGTCGGCTTCGTCCAGCACAACCGCGCGGATATCCGCGAGATCCAGCGCGCCGCGAGTGATGTGGTCACGCAGGCGCCCGGGGGTTCCGACAACCACATGGGCGCCGCGTTCCAGCGCACGGCGTTCCTGACGTGCGTCCATGCCGCCGATGCAGGACACGATGCGCCCGCCAGCCTTGCCATAGAGCCATTCCAGTTCACGCTGAACCTGCATCGCCAACTCGCGCGTCGGCGCGACAACCAGCGCCAGCGGCGCGGCGGGCGGACCAAACCGGGCGTCGTCGCCCAACAGCGTCGGTGCGATGGCAAGGCCAAATCCCACGGTCTTGCCCGATCCGGTCTGGGCCGAAACCAGCAGGTCGGCCTCGGTCAACTCTGGCGCGGTGACGGCCTCTTGGACGTCGGTCAATTGGTCATAGCCGCGCTCGGCGAGGGCGTCAGAAAGGGTCGTGATCATGGGAGGAATGTCCGAGGGGTAAGGGCGCCGGGAAACGGCAAGATTGCTGCGGATAGCCGAAAGGCGGCGCCATGTCCATGCGGTATGGCCGGTTTTGGCCGATAATCTGCGTCAGATGGCGCGTTCCTGGCCAAGTCCTGGCCGGGTCCGCGGTGAACAAGGGCGGCACGGACATGCGCCGCCCCGTTGGGTTTGACTGGCCTGAGCCTAGGCGTTCCATGCCTTGTCGGTGCCGCCAAGGCCGCCGATTTGAACGCGCGTCGGCAGGCCGATGTCATCCAGGATCGTGAAAAAGGGTTTGGGGTCCAGTTCTTCCACGTTCTTCATGGTGCCTGCGTCCCATTCGCCGCTGGCCACCAGCATGGCAGCCGCCACGGGCGGAACACCCGCAGTATACGAAATGCCCTGGCTGCCCACCTCTTCATACGCTTCCTTATGATCCGCGACGTTGTAAACGAACATCTCGAACGGCGCGCCATCCTTGGTGCCTTTGACCAGATCACCGATGCAGGTCTTGCCGGTGTAATTGGGCGCAAGGCTGGAAGGATCGGGCAGGCAGGCCTTGACCACCTTGAGCGGAATCACCTCTTGGCCTTCGGCGGTGGTGACGGGCTGTTCGGACAGAAGCCCGATGTTTTTCAGCACGGTAAAGACGTTGATGTAGTGATCGCCAAATCCCATCCAGAACCGCACATCAGCCTGCGGATAGTTGGTGGCCAGCGAATGCACCTCGTCATGGCCGGACTGATAGGCCTGGCTTGGGCCAACAACCGGCAGATCCCAGACCTTACCGCTTTCGAACATCGACAGTTCTTTCCACTGCTGGTCTTCCCAGTAGTAAACGGTGCCGGTGAATTCGCGGAAGTTGATTTCCGGATCAAAGTTGGTGGCAAAATACTTGCCGTGCGAGCCGGCGTTGATATCGACGATATCGATCGATTTGACCTCGTCCATCTGATCGATGGCATAACGGGCATAGGCATTGACCACACCGGGATCAAAGCCCGCGCCAAGGATCGCGGTGATGCCCTTTTCGGCGCAGAGATCGCGCTTTTTCCATTCGTAGTTGGCATACCACGGCGGTGTTTCGCAAATCTTGTCGGGCTCTTCGTGGATCGCGGTGTCGATATAGGCCGCGCCTGCCTCGATGCAGCCGTCCAACACGTGCATGTTCACAAAGGCGGTGCCGACGTTGATGACGATCTGGCAGCCGGTGTCGCGGATCAACTGCGCCACCGCGGCGCTGTCTGTCGCGTCCAGTTGATGCGCCTTCAGAACGCCCTCCTGTTTCATCGCGCCCTTTTCGCGGACCGACTCAAGGATCGCTTCGCATTTCGAAAGCGTCCGGCTGGCGATATGGATATCTCCCAGCACATCGTTATTTTGCGCGCATTTATGCGCCACGACCTGAGCGACGCCGCCTGCGCCGATGATAAGAACGTTCTTTTTCAACGTTTGGGACCTCCTGAGGGTTTCTCCGTTGTGATGCCCGAAGGCAAAGGTTTCACGACAATGCAGCCGAGAAATCGTCATAGGTGAAGTCGCGCACCATGCGCACTGTGCCGTCCAGTTCGCGGACCGCGATGGCAGGCATCTTCACGCCGTTAAACCAGTTCTTCTTGACCATGGTATAGCCTGCTGCGTCCTGAATGGACAGTCGGTCGCCCGGTTTCAGCGGAGCAGGAAAGCGGAACTCGCCAAAGATATCGCCCGCGAGGCAGGATTTCCCGCAGACCATCCACTCCTGATCGCCGCTTTCCTGCATCTTCGCGCTTTCGCGGTAGATCAGCAGATCCAGCATATGCGCCTCGATCGAACTATCGACGATGGCAAGGTTCTTGCCATTGAACAGCGTGTCCAGCACCGTGACTTCCAGCGTGGTGGACTTGGTGATCGCCGCTTCGCCGGGTTCGAGGTAGACCTGCACCTCGTTCGTCCCGGCAAAGCGTTTAAGCCGCTCGGCCAGCTTGTCCAGGGGATAGTCTTCGCCGGTAAAGTGAATACCGCCGCCAAGGCTGATCCAGTCCATACGGCGGATCAGGTGGCCAAAGCGTTGCTCGATCATGCCGAGCATCGCGTCAAACCGTTCGAAATCCGCGTTCTCGCAGTTGTTGTGGAACATGAACCCGCTGATCAGGTCGACAACTGGTTCTATGTCCTCGGGGGCGTGTTCGCCCAGCCGCGAAAAGGGACGTGCCGGGTCGGCCAGATCAAAGCCGCTGGTTGATACGCCCGGATTGACCCGCAGCCCGCGCGTATGGCCACGGCTGACCTCTTCAAAGCGGCGCAACTGGTTCGCGGTGTTGAAAATCACCTTGTCCGAACTGGCCAGCACTTCGTCGATCTCATCCGGCGCCCATGCAACGGAATAGGCATGGGTTTCGCCAGGAAACTTCTCGCGCCCCAGTTTGACCTCGAACAGCGAGGAAGAGGTGGTGCCGTCCATATAGTCGCTCATGAAGTCAAAGACCGACCATGTGGCGAAACATTTCAGCGCCAGAAGCGCCTTTGCGCCCGAGTGTTCGCGCAGCCAGGCGATCTTTTCCATGTTCGGCAACAACTGGGACTTGTCGATCAGGTAATAGGGCGTTTGCATCAGGTTCGGGCCTCGGAAGGGGATCACGTCGTGCAGGTCACCTAATCTGCCTGATGCCACAGGGCAATGCTTTGGTGATTTTCGGCAAAGCTCCGAAGGGCGATCCCGACCCGAAGATCGACGTGAAGACCCTGCACGCAAAGATCGGAGACAGGCAAGGTTTAGGTGAACCCAATGCACAGACGACGCTCACAGCGGGTCCCCAAGACGTAGCCGATCACCAGCATTAGATTATTGAGCTCAGGCTCGACGGGCGGCCAGCAAAGCGGGGCCTGCGACGTTGGGCTGCTCCATGTCCATGTCCCGAGCTGCGCAAAATTCAAAGGGAAGGAAGCCACAGCACGAGAATGGGAAATGTCAGAAGCAAAGCCACATGCAGGATGTCGGCCAGAACGAACGGTCCAGTGCCTCGGAAAATCGTGGTCAGGGGGATGTCCCTTGCAACACCGCTCAGGACGTAGACGTTCATCCCCACCGGTGGTGTGATCAAGGCGATTTCCGTCATCCGAACCACCAGCACCCCGAAGAGCACCGCGTCATAGCCAAGCCCGGTCACCAACGGGAAGAACAGCGGCACAGTCAAGGTCATCATTGCCGATGCATCGAGGATCATCCCGAGAAGCAGGTAGAGCATCAGGATGATCAGCAGCACCGCCAAAGGCGGCAGGTCGATGGCGCTGACCCATCCAATCAAGTTCAGCGGGATCGTGGTCACGGTGATGAAAGCGTTGAAGACGAGCGCGCCGAACAGGATGCCAAAGATCATCCCCGTGGTGCGCAGCGTATCGTAAACGGCCGTGCGCAGGGCGGTCAGACTCAGCTTGCCGCGGATGCCCGAGATGACCAATGCGCCGAACGCGCCCATGGCCCCAGCCTCGGTCGGTGTGAACCACCCCCAGAGGATGCCGCCCATCACAAAGACGAACAGCGCGATGACATCGCCCGTCTTGCGGAACCCCTGCCAGCGGTCGCCCCAGCCATAGCGCGGGCCTGCGGGGCCCGCAGCAGGGTTCATCTGGCACAGGATGGCGATCACCGCCATGTAGAACATCGCCAGCAGCACGCCGGGTATGATCCCCGCCGCGAACATGGCGCCAATGGAGGTCTCAGTCAGGATGCCGTAGATGATGAACATGCCGGACGGCGGGATCAGGCTGCCGATGGTGCCACCCGCCGCCACCGCACCGGACGCGAGCGACAGGGAATAGTTGTGCCGGCGCATTTCGGGCAGCGCCACAAGCCCCATCGTCGCCGTGGTCGCAAGGGAGGAGGCGTTGACCGAAGCGAAGCCCGCGGAGGCGCCGACAGTCGCCATGGCCAAGCCGCCGCGCCGATGGCCCAGCATCCGTGCGGCGAAATCGAAAAGGTCCTGACCGATGCCGCTGGCGAACAGCACATGGGCCATGAACAGGAACAAGGGCACGGTGCCGATGGCGTAGTTGGTGGCAAGGTCGAAGGCGATCACGCCCACCTTGATGATCGCGGCATGAAAGCTGATCAGCAGCCCGAAACCGATGACCCCAACGAGGCCCATCGCAAAACCGATCGGCATCCCGAAGGCGATGAACAGGAACATCGCGGTGATGCCGATGATACCGGCGAAGACCGGCGTCATGAGCGCGGCTCCCTGCCAGCAATAAGTTGCACCCCGCGCAGCACGCAGACCGCGATCAGCAGGCAGATGGCCGAAATCATAACCCAGCGGAACGGCGCGACAGGAATGGCGAGCAGCGGCGTGATCTCGCCCTGTCGCCCCCGCCGCAGCGCCTCTTCAACGCCGGCATAGGCGACGAAGATCCAGAAACCCGTGCCGGTCAGCAGCATCAATCCTTGTGAAACATCGGCCACGCGCGGGCGAAGGGACTGCACCAGCAACTCGACCTTCGTGTGGGCTCCATCCCACGCCGCAAAGGCCAGCGCCAGTGAAACGGTGGGGATCAGCAGCAGCTCGGCAAGCACGTAGGTGCCGGGAAAAGCGATGCCGATGGCACGGAAGGTCACCGTGACCACCGTCAACGCCATCAGAGCCAACAGAGACAGGACGCCCAGCGCCGCCGCGCCGCGCACGATCCAGCTCAGAAAAGTTTCAAGCGCCCGCATGTCTGCCTCCGTCGCAAGTAAAGGGGGCGCGGCTGCGCGCCCCGCCCCGGTTTACTGGCTATGCGCGGCGCGGATGGCGCTCAGCACTTCGCTCCCCGGCTTGCCCATGGCATCCAGGTCTTCCGCGACCGACTGGATCGCCGGTGCGAAGGCTTTGGAGTATTCTGCCACCACTTCGGGCGCCAAAGAGTTGAATTGCACGCCCTTCTCTTCGCCATAGGCGCGGCCCGCGGCTTCGGCCTCCTGCGCCAGTTCCAGCGTGCGCAGGCTGAGCCATTCTGTATTGTCGTCGAAGATCTTCTGGATGTCCTCGGGCAGGTTGGCCCAGACATCCCCGTTCACGGCGCGCGATGGATAGGCGCCGCGCGAATGCGGCAGCTCCGAATAGTAGCCGACCACTTCGGCAAAGCTGAGCGATTTCAGCGCCTCGTAAGGGGCGATCACCCCGTCGACCACACCCTTCTCAAGGGACGGGTAGGTTTCCGTCATCGGCATGGTGACACCCTCGGCACCGAAGGCCGCCAGCGGACCGATGAAATCCACTGCCGAGCGGATGCGCAGGCCCTGCAGGTCGTCCAGCGTCTCAACCGGCTTGTCGCGCAGCAGAATGTGCATCGGCGTGCCGACATTGTAGCCGACGACATGCACGCCGCTGAGCTCCTCGTCGAACACGGGATACGCCTCGACGAGGTCCATGTAGACGTCCAGAACCTTTTCAGGGTCGGTGTAGCCATAGAACATACCCGGCACGAGCCGGTTCATGTCATAGCCCGAACGCGCATAGATCGGCGCGATATAAGACATGTCGGCAACGCCCGCGGCAAGTTCGTCCACCCCTTCGCGCGACGTGATGAGCGAGCGGCCCCAGTAGGGCGTGATGTCGACACGGCCGCCCGATTGCTCTTCAATGCGGGCGATCCATTCGGCATCGGCAGCGCCGTATGGGTGCGACTCGGTATAGGGCGAGGCGTAGGTCAGGTTGAAATCCGCCGCCCATGCGGGCAGCGCGGCGAGGCAAAGCGTAACGATGGTCGTTGTTCGGATCATGGGTCTTCCTCCCTTGGGTTTTACGTGTTCGCCGGGGTTGATGGCCCGGTCTGGTGCGCCCTCAGCGCGTTTATTGCGGTGTCGTTCAGGCCGAGCTCGCGCAGGATCTCGGCGGTATGGGTGCCGGGCAGAACAGCGGCATGTGGAGCGGTGAACGCGCCAAGCCGGACCGGCGGCCCGGCCTGCGTCAGTCGGACTCCCTCGGAGGTTTCCAGCGAAATGACCATGCCACGGGCTTGGAAGTGCGGCTCCCGAAGCGCATCGGCCAGCTCGTTGACCGGGGCGAACTGTGTACCTGCCGCCGCCAGATGCGCCAACCAGTGGGCACGCGGTTGGCTGGCAAAGATGTCTTGCAGACCCTGCCGGATGTCCTGCCGTCGCGACGGGTCCAATTGCCACCCCGCATAGTCGGGCTTGCCCATTGCCGCGCAGAAGGTTGCCCAATAGCGCGGCTCCATATCTGTCGTGACCAGCCACTTGCCATCGGCACAGCGCCACAGCCCAAGGTCGGCCCGCCGCGCGCCGCGGGGCGGGATCTGCGCCGGATCTTCATAGCGGGCAATGAGGTTGGCCAGAAGCACCAGCGAACAGTCCGACATCGACACATCGACATGCTGCCCCTGCCCCGTCGCCCGCGCCTGCGTCACGGCGGCAAGCGTCGCAAAGGCCGCATGTGCCCCCGTGGCGATGTCGGCCGCCGCAAACCCGGGCAGACCGGGCGCGTCCGGATCTTCGCCCGTGCGGCTGAGCACCCCGGCAAGAGCCAGCGCCACCGGGTCGTGACCGGGCTTGTCACGCAGCGGGCCGGTTTGGCCGCAAAGCGTGAGCGACGTGTAGACAAGCGCCGGAGTCTCCGCCGCCAAGGTCTTGTACCCAAGTCCAAGACTGTCCAGAACACCGGGGCGGTAGTCCTCGACCACCACGTCGACCGTCGCGGCCAACCTGCGCAAGGCGTCCTGAGCCTCCTCTTCCCCCAGATCGAGACAGACGGACTTTTTCCCGCGTGCCAGCATGTCCCGCGCCCGTTGCCGCGCGCGCCCGGCCTCATCGAGCTTGTCCCAGCCGAAGACGCGCGCCTGTTTGGCCAGCTCGCGCGGGTGCTCGACGCGGATCACCTCTGCGCCTTGATCTGCCAGCAGCCATGTGCAGTACGGCCCCGGCAGGAGCCGCGAGAAATCCAGAACACGCAAGCCCTTCAACGCTGTCATGACGCCCGCCCCTCATGCACGGCAAAAAGCGGCCCCGGCAGGCCGTCGTCGTCAAAGACGCCGCGCGCGCGCATCTGCGGGCTGTCTGGCACCTCGGTCAGCTTGATGATCGGCGACAGGCCCCAGCCGTGCTCCAGCGACCAGTCTGCCAGTGTCTTGCGGTCATGACGGGCAAAGAATTCGGCGACGATCGCCTGCCAACGGTCGATCACATCCTGATCCGTGTCCGCCACGAGGATCGCATCCCAGTCGATCTCGGCAAGTTCCCCTGCCGCGCCCTCGGCCTGCATCACGCGCACAAGCGCACGCATCATGCCAGGGTTGTCGATCATCGACCATGTGACGAAGCCGTCCTTACAGGGCCAGATCTGCCGCACGCCCGAGGATCCGCGCACGAGCATGTTGCCCTGCCGCATACCGATCCGGCCCGTGTGTTCATACATCACCGCCTCGCGGTAATTGGCGAGCGCTGCGGATTGCAGCGCGGACAGCGTGATGCGCTGGCCCTTGCCGCTCGCGCGCCGCGCCCGTAGCCCCATCAGCGCCGCCGTCGCCGCCTGAATGCCGGTCAGCGCGTAGGCCTGTTCGCCCGGCAGGCGCAAAGGCGGGCGGTCCGGCTGGCCGGTGACGTGCATCAGCCCACTTTGCGCCATCAGGGTCAGATCCGTCACCGGGCGGTCACTGTCCGGAAAGCCGGTCACGACCACGTGGATCAGCTGCGGGTGCAGACTGGCCAGCGCATCCACCCCGCCTCGCGCATCGCTGCGGCGGTCGTCGAGCAGGATATCTGCGCTCTCCAGCAGATCAGCAAGCGGTGCGTCCGTGCGGCTCATTCCCTTGTGCCACGCGCGCTTCCGGGCATTGGTGAGCGGTGCGGCATCGGCCAGAAGCACGTCGGCCCCCAGCCGCGCCAGCATGGAGCCGCCGAAATCCACCAGGTGATCCGCCAGAACAACGACGCGGGTTCCCGCGAGCAATTTCATGCCAAGGCTCCCTTTGCCATGAGATCCGCGATCTCGTCTTCGGTCAGACCGATCTCGGCGAAGACCGCCGTATTGTCCGCACCAAGACAGGGCGCGGGACCGACCTGCCCCGGCGTTTCGCTGAAGCGATAGGGCGGTGCGGGCATCCTGGCAGTCCCGATCACCGGGTGATCCACCGCCACGAAATGCCTTGCTGACTCCAATGCAGGATGCTCGGACAGCCCCTTGCCATCAAGCACCGCAGCCGCCGGAACGCCGCGTTCGGTCAGTGAGGCCTCCAGCGCGCCAACCTCCCAGTCGGAGGTGTCGCCGTCGCCCAGCACCTCGGTCAGTGCAGCGCGTTGCGCGTCGTTCTCGCAGGCAATCGCGATCCACTGGCCGTCACAACAGGGGAACGACCCGTGCGGGTCCATCTGGGGATCGTCATTGGCAGGCTTGTCCGCCGGACGTTCGGCAAAAAGATCGCCCGCGACCTGCACCATCGCCTCGATCTGACTGACATCGACCCAGACGCCCTGCCCTGTCCGGTCGCGATGTTCCAGCGCAGAGAGAATCGCCACGGTCAGCATCATCGGCGCGACTACGTCGCCATAGGCAAAGGGCGGCATGTGCGGCTCGGTGCCCGGCCAGCCGGTCATGTCGCAATGTCCGGACCATGCCGCGGCCGAGTTGCCGTAGCCGCGAAACCCCGCCATCGGCCCGGTGCGCCCGGCGACCGATACGCTGGCGAGGATGATGCCCGGGCGGATGTCCTGCATCGTCTGCCAGTCCAGCCCAATCCGATCCATGTAGCCGGGCCCGAAGTTCTCGACCACCACATCGGCCCATGCGATCAGCCGTTTGGCCACCTCCACCCCGCGCGGATCGCCAAGGTTGATCGTCACGCTTTGCTTGGAGGTGTTGGTCTGGGCAAAAAACACAGACGCGTCAGGATTGCGCCGGTCCCCCCCGGCAAAGGGCGGAGACCGGCGCCCAAGGTCCAGCCGCCGCGCGCTTTCGATCTTGACCACGCGAGCGCCGTTGTCGGCGAGATCCTTGGTGGAACGCGGCCCGGCGCCCACCCAAGAAAAATCCGCGATCTTCAACCCGTCGAGCGCGCCCATCATGCCGCCTCCTGTTCCAGGGCCGCGCGCACGCGGGCCTCCATCGCGTCGCGGTCCCAAACGCGTGGGTCAACCATGTCAGAATGGATTTCGACGACACGGACGCCTGCCGCCCGCAGCGCCTCGCGCGCGAAATAGCTGCCGTAGCCCGAAAAGCGGTCATGTTCCGGCACGAGGATTACCGCGACGTCGATCCGCCAGCGCCGTGCCTCCTTGACCAACCATTCGTTGACCCATGGCGGCTGGTGCAACTGCTCGTTCATGGCCGAAACACGCGCCGCGAGCGCGCGCAGCGGGTCGCCATGGTCGGCGCGGATATAGCCATCGGCCGCGAAGGGCAGATACATCGACCAGCAAAAGACCGCGCCATGCGTTTCCTCGAAGGCGCGATAAAACGACGTGTCGAACCAAAGCCCCGCGCCGATCCACATCATGCGCAGGCTTTCGCCCTCGCAGACCCCCTCGCCCCGGTCGATCCGCCCCTTCACCTCGTCGCGGAAGGCGCGGACGTGGGACAGCGCCCAGTCCGAGCCGCGATGCCATTGCGGGATCATGACATTGGGCATCTGTTCGGCGATGCCGACGGGGCACCTGTCCGCTTTGGCGATCAGGTCTGCGACCTCGTCCAGCAGGCGTTCCTGCTCGTCGATGCGCGCCATATAGGCTGCAAATCCATCGACGTCGAAATCCCGCCCGGTCAGCCGTTCCAATGCGGCGATCAGGCCCTGCATCTCGGCCACCATCAGGTCGAGCCGCGCGGTGCCGTAAAGGTCTTCCCAGTCGCTGCGGGCGAGGACCCACCAATCCGGCGCGGGATCGGGCGTGGCCGGGGCGGACAGCAGGTGAAGCTCGGCCCCCGTCAGCTCTGCCCAGCGCTGGAAAATGCGCGGATGCTCGTCTGAACTGGCCCGCGCGCAGAGGATCGCGGGTGCAGGCAGCCCGCCCCAGGGCTGCCGGTCGAAATCGCCCGCCATTTGCGCGATCAGCGGCAGGCTGGAGTAGCGCGGCAGATGGGCATTAAAGCCGATCTCCTCCATCTTGTCGAAATAGTCGGGCGCCAGTTGCTTGGCCGCGATCACGGCGGACCACCACTGGTTCGTCACCATCGGCACGTCCATGAAATGAAACAACTCGTGCGGCGTGTCGGCGTTGACGAAGGCAAAAGGCGCGCCGTCCATGATCTGGCCGCGCAGGCCTTTGAGCCAGTCTCGCTGATAGCCGGTGGCGGCACTGGCGCAGGTCATGACAAGGTCTCGGCAATACGGGTTTTCGCGTCGTCTTGCCACGCGGGATCGGGGCGGAATGGCCGGAACCCAAGGTCAAGGAACCGCGCCCCTTGCGCCGCTGCGGCTTGTCGCAGCCCGGGCAGTTCCCAGCCAAAGCTGTCATCGTTGCGATCTACACTGGCAATGACCAGATCGGCTCCGGCGATGCCGTCATGCAGGGCCCGGGTGAAGCGCGCGGGCGGCCCGGCGCGGGGTGAAAGCGGATCTTCAGCGACTTCGGTCAGCAGGTCCGCCGCACGGCATGGCTGCTCTGTCAGGCGGCCGTAATCCTGCAAGTCGGCCACGACCTGTCCCAGCCCCTCGCAAAGCGCGTGCATCACCGGAATGTCGCAGGCGGTCCCGACCAGCGCGATCCTCGGCCCCTCACCTGCGGAGAGATCGGACAGTAGCGCGCCGTGAGCCTCCGGCGTCAGCCAACGCCCGGCATTGCGTGCAACGAAGGCATCCGGGCCGCCAGGCGGCAGCGCGTGCAGTGCGTCCATGCGGCGGCGCTCCGCTTTGACGGCCTCTGACAGACGGTTCGGGTCAAGCCCGGTGCCGAGAGTCTCGACAAGATGATCCGTCAGCCGCTCAAGCTCCGCCCGATTGAAGGCGGCGACTGGCGCAGTGTCGGTGTGCAACAGATTCCAAAGGTACATGCGCGGACCACGATCCGGCAGACGCCCCTGACGGCGCAACTCCAGAGCGTACTGGTAGGCCGCCAGTGCCGCAACATCGTCGCGCGCAAAGATAAGTGTGGCAAAGCGATCAAACGCTCCGGCGGCGAAGCGATGCAGGAAACTCGTGGCAAACGTATCGAGGAAAGGCTCGGCAATGGACTCGACGATAGGTGAACGCACAGCATCCCTGGCATCTGACAAGGGCGGCGCCTTGATATCGACAGCCAGACCGCCAAGGCTCGCAATCAGCGCGCGCGGCACACCCTCGCCAAAGGTTCCGACCAGTTCAACGCCATCTGTCTGCACACCATCGGCGCGCATGGCAAAGGCCTGCTGCAAATCTGCGTGAACCGGCACCGCGCCCTCCCTTGCGACAGATGTCCGTAGCTATGGTTCATCTTGGAAACCTTTTTGCCTGTCTGTCAACACCCGCGTTTGACAAGAGACATCCCGCGCCTTAGCGAAGAGCCGTCGCAACCCACGGAATCCAATGACGATACCCATCGACAAGCAGACCGGTCCGCAACTGGGTCACCTGTCAGAGGATATTTCCTTTGTCACACGGATATTGCGGTCCAAGATCCTGCTGCGGAACGCGCCCTTCTTCGCAAACCATCAGGCTGCGGCCGGTGAAGTGGCCGTACTGAACCTGATTGGCATCAACCCCGGTCTGACGCAGAAAGAACTGTCCCAGATGGTCGTGCTGCGCAAATCCGCCCTCACAAAACTGGTCAATGAACTGGAACGGGGCGGGCTGATCGAGCGCCGCAAGGAGGGGAGCGACAAGCGGCTGAACGCGCTTTACCTGACGGCCGAAGGTGAGTCCCGGCTCACTCGGCTGCGCCCCGACATGGCCCGATTGCAGGAAGACATGCTCGCACCGCTGTCCCCTGCCGAACGCGCCATCCTGTTCGAATTGCTGTGGCGCATCATCGACGAGGCCGACGCGCCCGAGGCCCGAGAACCTGATCAGCCGACTTGACAGGCTCCGCCATTCCGTTTCTTTTGGAAACCAATTTTGCGCGCGCCGAAATGGCGGCAGGCGCGTCACCGGGAGGGATCACGTTGGCACGACCGCTCGAAGGCATTCGGATTGCCGATTTCAGCCATGTCATCGCAGGCCCCCTCGCCACGCAATTTCTCAACCTGCTCGGGGCCGAGGTCATCAAGATCGAGCCGCCCGCGGGCGATCCGATGCGTTTCTACACCCGCGATCCGGCGCGCCTTGGGATGGCCGAACCCTTTGTCGGGGCCAATGCGGGCAAGAAATCGGTCGTCCTGGACCTGAAATCGGACGAAGGCCGCGACGCAGCACTTGCCCTGGTGGCAACGGCGGACGTGGTGATGGAAAACTTCAGGCCCGGTGTCGCCGACCGTCTTGGTCTGGGCGCGGATGGCCTGACAGGCAGGCATCCCGGGCTCATTTATTGCTCGGTCTCGGGCTTCGGACAGGATGGCCCGCTGCGAGACTTCCCGGCGATTGACCAGGTCATCCAGAGCGTGTCCGGCCTGATGCTGCTGTCGGGCCATGAAGGGGAGCCGGCGGAGCGCATCGGCTTTCCGCTGGTCGACACCTATTCGGCGTTGCTGGCGGCCTTCGCGGTCCTGTCCGCCGTGCTTCAGCGCGAACGCGACCCGGAGCGCCGCGGTCAGGTCATCGACGTGTCGATGCTGGACGCGACGATGGTGATGATGAGCTCGGTCGTGGTGCCGATGCTGCTGTCCGGGCAAACCCCGGTGCGCGCGGGCAATCGCGGCTTTTCCGGCGCGCCCACGGCGGACACCTTCCCGACGCGTGACGGCGAGATCACCATCGGTGCGGTGCAACAGGGTCAGGTGGCCCGGCTGTTTCGCACGCTTGGGTGTCCCGAGCTTCTGGAGGATGAACGCTTTGCCACGCCAGATACGCGAAACCAGAATGACACGGCGCTTCGGGCACTGCTCCTTGACCGCTTTGCCGCTCGCAGCGCGGAGGAATGGGAAACGGTCCTTGCAAAAGCAGGCGTTCCAGCCGGCAAGGTGCGCCGATTGGAGGACGCCTTGGACATGGAGCAATTGCAGAACCGCGACCTGTTCCTAGATCTGCCGGGTGGTGACCGCATTCTGAACGCCGGTTTCCGCTTCCAACGCGACGGACCAGGCATCGCACAGGGCGCTCCGGTATTGGGCGCCGATACGCAGACGGTGCTTGCACGCCTTTCGAACAAAACCCGCGCCGGCTAGGCCGTGTTGACAAACGGGGTTCACGCGACGCGTCGAGCGTGATTCAAGCTGGTGTCTACTATGGAGACATGGATCGGCGATGCCAACCGTGAGGGTGTCTTGAAGGCGATGCTGACGGACGATTTCAGAACGCATCACCAGAAGTTCAAGGGCATCGACACGACCGAGAATTTCATCAAGACGATCATTTCCAGCCAGCGGCAGCGCGATCAGCTCATTGGCGGAAAGGCCCAGCCGGTCCAGCGCGTCGGCGGCGGGACCAGTCCCGGCGGCCGCCTGGCTGAGCCTTCGCGTCAGATCCTTGGTCGCCTGTTCAATGCCGGACATGGAGACGCCGGCCAGTTCACCAGCGCGCTCGAGGGTCTGGATCGAGGCGACCGTGGTGCCGAGCGATTGCGCCAACTTGGCTTGCGCATCGACGGTCTGGAGCCCCGAGCGTGGAGTGCCCCCACTGAAGTGGTCCACCTTTTGGGGTAGAATTATCCCGTTTTCAGGAGGACGACGAGATGGCTGGCAAGCGAGAGAAGCCCGAGGATATCGTGCTGAAGCTG
>NZ_JBMPIX010000025.1:0-57625 GCF_049341065.1 Pacificoceanicola algae
GTGAAGCGCTAAGGTGAAATTCCAGCGCTTCAGTTTCAGCTTACTGCTTCAATTGAAATCGGGAACTAAACGCGACAACGGTTCGAGAAAGGCCTGGTGCGGCCCGAGGATATTCCCACCGCACCCGAGCCGGACGAGGCGCATGCTGATGCGAGTGATGCCCACTCCCCTTCCCGGCCGCATGTGACGCTGCCGACCTCTTCAACTCCCGTGCCGACCTCCGACCCGGCCGCGACCTTTCGCAAGGCAGATGGGATTTCGGCGAGCCTGGCGGATGATCTGCGCGCCACGCGCCAGCACATCCTGCGGGCGCATCTGGCGGCGGATTTCGACGTGGCGTTTGACGCGATGCTCTATGCGCTCTGCGAGCAGGCTTTGGGGCGGTCCTACAACAACGAAGCGCTCGACATCTCGATCCGGCCCTTCCAGGCGCAAAACCGCGAGGTGCTGCACGCGGATACTGTCGCCCAAAAGATGCTCGAGGCGCTGGAACAGGACCTCGCCACCGACTGGATGACCCTGGAGAAACCTGAGGACTTCCGGGCGATGTCGGCGCTGCCCATCGCGGACAAGCAGGCGCTTTTTGCCTTGGCGACGGGTCTGGCAGTCAAGCCGCAGCTCTCCTCCGACAATCGCCCCTCCCCCATCATCGAGGAGATTGGCGCGCGGCTCGATGTCGATGTGGCAGCCTGCTGGCGCCCGACCGCGCAAAACTACTGGGGCCGGGTCAACAAGGGCCATGCAGTGACCACGGCACGCAAGCTGATCGGCGACGACTACGCCGAGGATCGCAATCGCGAGCGCAAAGGCGATATCGCGGCCGCGATGGAGCGGGCTTTCGCGGAAACGGCCGGCGAGACGGAAGGGTTCGACACGGCGACGGTTGCGAAGACGACGCGCTGGCTGCCCGACGGGATGGTGTTTTCCGGTGCCACAGACGCCGGTGCCGACATGGCTGGCGATGTGCCGGAGGCCAAGGAGGGGGATGTGTCCGCCGAAGATTCCCTGACTGACACTGAGAGCAATGAACCGTCGTCCCTGCCCGCCTTCCTCAGCGAGGATGCGGCCTGACGAGCCGAGCACCAACCTGAACCTGACCTGAACCTTGGGCCGTCCTCACATCGAGTGCGGCCCCTTCCGACTGACGGGTTGCCTACAGCCGATATCGGATCGGCTGGCCCGTCCCGGAGAGTTCACATGACCGCCACACTCGACCTTGACCCTGTGCGGGAAGCCGCATTGATCGCTGCGCAAAATGATGCGTTTCGCCGTTCCATCCTCGGAAATACCCCTGTTGCCGATGCGCCGCAGGGACAGTTCGTGATGACGCGGGGCGTCGCGGCGCTTGGGCCCGATGCCCGGCTGGAACTCACACGCCGCGTTGCGGCCTTCGGCGCCTTCAATGCTGATAGCGACCCCTATGGCTGGCACGAGATGGGCGTCATCGAACTTGATGGCACGACGGTCTGGTTCAAACTCGACCTGTACGATGTCGACTACCAATACGGCTCCCCCGAGCCGTCCGATCCAACGCAGACACGCAGGGTCCTGACCCTGCTTCTTCCGTCGGAATATTGACGACCTTTCTTCCCAACACCGCCCCGGACCGCCCTTGCACCAAGGGCGGTCCTTTCGTGCTGGCGGATTCCAAGGGGCGCGATACCCGCGCCCCGCCCGCCGCAGGAGACCAGAGATGGCCAAGACACTCGACTACCAGATCACCCTCTACCCGGCGCATCGTGATGGCGCTTTCGTCGTCACCGAGTTCAAGATGATGGCGAGTTACCCTGAAAAGCGCATCCAGGCCGCGGGCATGGTCGACCTGATCGACCAGGTGACGCAGTTCGCGATGGAGCATGGCGAGAGCTGCAGCGCCTCGGTGCGCTGTCTCGCCCCGCGCAAACCCCCGGGGTTCAAGCGCGTGACCGAGAACCTCTATTTCAACCTCGTTGATCGGACGAACGAGAAACGCGGCGACGCTGCGGCCTGAAGCCCCCGCAGGAAACCTCCAGGGCGGCCTCGTACAACGGTCGCCCTCCCCTCAATTTCAAAGGACTGAAGACGTGACACAAGTGAATAATTTCTACGTGCAGATGCTCGAATCTCAGAGACGTGCTGCCGAACAGCGGGTCGAGAACCGTGCTGCCCTTCTCTCCGAGCTGCGCGGCCTCTGTGTGACGAACGTTGAGGTGCAATACGAAGGTTACGGCGATTCCGGCAATGTCGAGGATGTCGTCGTGACGCCTGACACGATCACTCTGACAGAAGAGCTGCGCCGCCGGGTCGAAGACTTCGGTTGGGACTTTGCCTATGCGCTGAGCCCCGGCTTCGAGAACAACGAAGGCGGTTATGGCGAACTCACTTGGGCACTCGCGACTGACAAAATCGATGTCAGCCACTCGAACCGCTATATCGAAACCAACACCACCGAACACGAGGGGCTTTGATATGGCTCATCCCCTCCATCACGCCGAAAGCTCAGCCCGAAAGTTCGGCGGTGTGCCAGATGACTATCAGTTCGTGCATGACTGGTTTGATTCATCCAAAGAGCACCTAGGTCTCTTTGTTCACAGAGCCCAAAAACATCATACCGTTGGGATCTATGATGCTGAACGCCACTTCGGTCGCAGCCTGACCAACAGCGCGGGCCGGGTCGTCCCGATCCGCTGGATCGGTGAACAGCATGTGCGCGAGGATTGCCAGGGACGCATCCCGTCGCTGGCAGACTGGCTCGGGCGCATTCAGCCAGAGCCGTGGATGGCCAATGGCCGGATCGACGACGATCCGACGCAGATCGTCGGCGATCCGCGTGCGGCCTGGGTCGAGGCTGTGGCCAATCACCATACCATTCTCGGTTTCGAAGACTGGCTTCTTAAGGTCTCTGTCGAGCACGTCCAGCATCGTCAGAACCACGCCGCCGCCTGATGCGCCAGGCGGCAAACTCACCAACTATCTGACCTTGTCCCAATCGACCCGCCCGAGCCGCAACAGGTTTGGCGGGTCGATTGCGTTTCAAGAAAGGACATCGACATGCATGACCCCGTCTATGAAGAGGCCCACCGCGGCCACAACATCAAGATCTACCACGACCCCGATGCTGAAAGCCCACGGGAGTGGTGCAACCTCGGCACGCTGATCTGTTGGCATCGGCGCTATCGGCTGGGTGACAGCCACCGGTTCGACAGCCCCGAAGCGTTCCTGCGCGATCTCGCCGATGTCTCAGATCAGAGCGACCTTTCGATGGCGCAGTTGCGCGAGCGGGCGGACCGCAAGGCAGTCCTTCTGCCCGTGTTTCTCTACGATCATTCAGGCCTTGCCATGAACACCATCGGCTTCCATTGTCCGTGGGATTCCGGTCAGGTCGGCTATGTCTATGTGACGCTTGAGGCAGTCCGGGACGAGTTCGAAGTGAAGCGCGTCACCAAGACGCTACGCGAAAAGGCAGCCGACATCCTGCGCGGCGAAATCGTCAGTTACGACGCCTATCTCGGCGGCCGGGTCTATGGCTATGTCATTGAGCAGGACGGCGAGGAGATCGACGCCTGTTGGGGGTTCGTCGGCGACTATGAGCTGGACTGCCTGTCCGAGGCGCGGGCGGTTGTAGATCCTCTGATTTTGCGAGAGGTACAAAGACCCGCCGCTGCGGAACAGGGCGCAAGCCCACCCCCGAGTTGAAACGCCCGAAATACTCATATATCTTATTCATGCGTATTACGGAGGTGAGCATGGCAAGCACAAGCGTCACACTTGGCCCCCATTGGGACGAATTCATCGCCCTGATGCTTAAAGAGGGGCGTTACGGGTCAACCAGCGAGTTGATCCGCGCCTCTCTGCGCCTGATGGAGGAGCAGGAAGGTCAGCGGGCGCGGCTTCGCGTTGCGCTGATGGAGGGCAAACAATCCGGTGACGCCGGTCCGCTTGACATGGATGAGATCAAGCGCGAGGCGCGGAGCCGTTCCGGCGCTCCTGATGCGTAGGATTCATCACTCCCAGGCGGCAAAATCCGACCTCGTCGATATCTGGGTCGAGACACATGGGCAGTGGGGCGAGGCGCAGGCGGACCGCTATCTCGATGATATCGATCGCGCCCTCAAGGGTCTCATCGCCAACCCGCAAATGGGGTCTGACTGTTCCGATCTCTTGCAGGGTGCGCGTAAACTAATCACGGGCCGGCACCTCGTGTTCTACGAGGTGGACCCGGACAGGATATTCGTGATCCGGGTGCTGCATCAATCCATGGACGTGCCGCGCCATCTGCGGCCGACCTGACACAGGGCAATTGCGTACCGGGGCTTTGCCATGAAAGAGCGAAAGACAGGGCGGGAGGGGTGACCCCTCCCGGGTGAGAGAGTGCACGCGGGGCTCGGGACCAACCCTAAACCCCGGAGATTGCCGATGAACGCTCACCCCCATTCCGTCCCTCTTGCGCCCGAGGCCGGGGCCCCTGCCCGCCCGGAAGCCTCGCGCTTCGCCCAAAACCTGATCCAGGCTGCAAGAACCCTCGTCCCCTTGTTAGAGGCAGGCAGGTCCATCGACGCCGCTGCCCTGCGCGCCGCGATGGAGGATGCTTTCGGCGCAAGCGACACGAGTGGTGCCTGGGTCTGGAAGGACGCCTATGAGGCCGCCGAGGCGGCCCAGATCCTGATGCTCGCACGCTACGGCGCGCTGATGCAGCGGCAGGCACCCTCGCCGCAAGCCTTTCTCACCATGATCGAACGGCTGGCTTGTCTGGCCCCGTCGCACACGCGGCGCTCCGAAGACAGTGTCCGGCTGCAACAATTCTCGACCCCTCTTCCCCTGGCGGCCATCGTCTCGCATGCGGCGGGGTTTCGGGACGACGACCTGATGCTCGAGCCGTCGGCGGGCACCGGCATGCTGGCGATCTTCGCCCGGATCGCAGGCGCTCGCCTGGCGCTGAACGAGCTCGCGGAGACGCGCCGCGCGTTGCTGGAGCAGCTATTCTCCGACGCTGCAGTCTCGGAACACGATGCCGCCTCGATCGACGACCGTTTGGATCGGTCAATCACGCCCTTGGTTATTGTGATGAACCCGCCGTTTTCTGCGGCCAACCATGTCGAGGGCAAGTTCCGGCAGGCCACCAGCCAGCATGTTCTCTCCGCCCTGGCGCGTCTCGTGCCCGGCGGGCGTCTCGTCGTCATCACTGGCGAGAGTTTTCGCCCCTCCACGAAGAGTTTCCAGTCGACGTTTCAGCGGATCGGGCAGAGCGCTGACGTTGTGTTTTCCGCAGCCATCGACGGCAAGGTCTTCGCTCGGCATGGCACAACGATCGACACTAGGCTGACGGTGATCGACAAGCGCGTGGCTGGTGCTGAAGAGACCGCACCGGCTGATATTGACGCCGCCTATCATCCGATCTGCGCGACCACGAGTGATCTTCTCTCCGCAGTGCTCACCCATTGTCCCGCGCGCCGCAACCCCCTGCCCTGCCCCACTGGCGCGGCTCTTTCGGTGCCACCTCGCCCGACCCGCACCAACCTGCATGCCCTGCGCAACGCCGCGCGCCAGGAAACCCGCGCCCTCGCCGAAGAACGCGCGAGGCATCCCTTCGATGACGTCGAAACCGCCCCGCTCGACTACCTGCCGAAAGCCTGGAGCGAGCCTGACGGTGCTTTGCAGGACACGGTCTACGAGGCCTATGACCTTCAGGCGATCCGGATCGATGGTGCGGTGGAGCATCCGACTGCTCTCGTGCAGTCCGCCGCCATGGCCTCGGTTCCGCCACCCATCCCGACCTACCGCCCCGTCCTGCCGAAGTTCCTCATCGCCGACGGCCTACTTTCCGCGCCGCAGCTCGAAAGCGTCATCTATGCGGGCAATGCGCACGAGACGCATCTCAAGGGCTGGTTTAAGCGCGGCGAGATCGAGGGCCAGTTGATGGCCGCGACTGAGGGCGACAACGGTGCCTTCCGTCTGCGCAAGGGCTGGTTCCTGGGTGATGGCACCGGCTGCGGCAAGGGGCGGCAGGTCGCGGGTATCATCCTCGACAACTGGCTGCAGGGACGCCGACGGGCGGTCTGGGTCTCCAAGAGCGACAAGCTCATCGAAGATGCGCGGCGCGACTGGATGGCGCTCGGTGGGCGCGAAAGCGATATCGTGCCGCTCTCGAAATTCCGTCAGGGCAGCGACATTCGTCTGCCCGAGGGTATCCTCTTCGTCACCTACGCTACTCTGCGCTCAGCCGAGCGTGAGGGTAAAGCCTCCCGCCTCGATCAGGTGACGTCTTGGCTCGGCGAGGGGTTCGACGGGGCCATCGCTTTCGACGAAAGCCACGCCATGGCGAATGCCGCCGGCGAAAAGTCCGACCGCGGCGACAGAAAGGCGTCCCAGCAGGGTCTCGCTGGCCTCGCGCTGCAAAACGCCGTGCCCGATGCGCGGGTGCTCTACGTCTCAGCGACCGGTGCCACGGTCGTCGGCAATCTCGCTTATGCCTCCCGTCTCGGGCTCTGGGGCACCGGGGATTTCCCCTTCGTGACGCGGGCCGAATTCGTCGCCGCGATGGAAGCCGGGGGTATTGCCGCCATAGAAATGATCTCGCGCGATCTGAAGGCGCTCGGGCTTTATCTGGCACGCTCGCTCTCCTATGCCGGGGTCGAATACGAGATGCTGGTGCATGAGCTGACGCCTGCGCAGGTCGCGATCTATGACAGCTACGCTGATGCGTATCAGATCATCCATACCAACCTTGAGGCAGCGCTGCAGGCGTCCGGTATTTCCTCCGAGACCGGCACCTTGAACGCCCAGGCGAAATCCGCTGCGCGCTCGGCCTTCGAGAGCAACAAGCAGCGTTTCTTCAATCATCTCATCACCGCCATGAAATGCCCTTCGCTCATCCATGCGATCGAAGCGGACCTGGCGGCGGGGCATTCGGCCGTGATTCAGGTGGTCTCGACCAGCGAGGCGGTGATGGAACGGCGCCTCGAAGAGATCCCGCCCTCGGAGTGGGACGACCTGCAGGTCGATTTTACGCCGCGCGAGAACATCATGGACTACCTGATGCATTCCTTCCCAACGCAGCTCTTTGAGCCTTACACCGACGAGAACGGCGATCTGCGCTCCCGCCCTGCCCTCGATGGCGATGGCAACCCGATCATCTGCCGCGAGGCGGAGCGGCGGCGAGACGATCTTGTCGAGCATCTTGGCGCGCTTGCACCGGTGCAGGGCGCGCTCGATCAGATCCTTTGGCATTTCGGCGGGAATGCCGTGGCCGAGGTCACGGGGCGCAAACGGCGCATCGTGAAGACGCAGCAAGGGCGGCTCAAGGTGGAAAACCGCCCCGCCTCCTCCAACCTTGGTGAGACACAGGCCTTCATGGATGACGCCAAGCGCATCCTGATCTTTTCGGATGCCGGTGGTACGGGGCGCAGCTACCACGCCGATCTGGGGGCCAAGAACCAGCGCCTCCGGGTGCATTACCTCCTTGAGCCCGGCTGGAAGGCCGACAATGCGATCCAGGGACTGGGGCGCACCAATCGGACCAATCAGGCGCAACCTCCGCTCTTTCGACCCGTCGCAACAGACGTGAAGGGTGAGAAGAGGTTTCTCTCCACCATCGCCCGCCGCCTCGACACGCTCGGGGCGATCACCAAGGGGCAACGCGAGACCGGCGGGCAGAACATGTTCCGCTCCGAGGACAATCTTGAGAGCCCCTACGCACGCGCGGCGCTGCGACAGTTCTTCTACAAGCTGCGGGCGGGCAAGATCGACGCCTGCTCATATGCCAGGTTCCAGGAGATGAC
The DNA here is from genome assembly GCF_049341065.1 of Pacificoceanicola algae. Classification (NCBI taxonomy): domain Bacteria; kingdom Pseudomonadati; phylum Pseudomonadota; class Alphaproteobacteria; order Rhodobacterales; family Roseobacteraceae; genus Pacificoceanicola; species Pacificoceanicola algae. Next base: position 7,758 of record NZ_JBMPIX010000025.1, read on the forward strand.
CGGGCTGACACTCGATGAGGCGGATGGCACGATGAAAGAAAACCTGCCGCCGATCCAGCAGTTCCTGAACCGCTGTCTGGCACTGCGGATCGACATGCAGGACGCGATCTTCGAGGCTTTCGGCGGGTTCCTTTCGGCCATCATCGAGGACGCACGGCAGGCTGGCACGCTGGACGTCGGGCTAGAGACCCTGCGCGCCGAAAAATTCGAGATCGTCGACCGCAAGGTGATCTTCGAACATGAGGCGACGGGGGCGACGGCCACCGCCCTGACCGTTGAGCGGACCGATCGAAACGATCCGCTCACCCTGTCCCGCGTAAAAGCCATCTGCGCTGATAACAAAGGCGCGACGCTCTATTGGAACAAGACCTCCAAACGCGCGGCCCTGATGGTGAAGGCGCCGGCCTTCATGGATGAGGATGGCGTACCGATCCTGCGGGTGAAGCTCTTGCGGCCCATGGCGACCGAGATCCTCGCCCTCACCGAATTCTCGAAATCGCACTGGGAAGAGATCGATGATATGGTGTTCGAACAGCTCTGGCAGGCCGAGGTCGCGGCGGTGCCGGAGTTCACCACATCGAAGATCACGCTGATCTGTGGCCTCCTTCTGCCGATCTGGGACCGGCTGCCCGCCGACAACATGCGCATCTACCGCCTGCAGACTGAGGATGGGGAACGCGCCATCGGCCGTCTGGTCAGCCAGGAGCAGCTTCTCAATGTCTACGCGCGGCTCGGTCTCGATTGTCAGATCGAGATGACACCGCAGGAGGTCTTCGCCGCGGTGATGGAAGCCAGGACGACCCTGAACCTCCTCGGCGGCTACCAGTTGCGCCGGTCGTTGGTCATGGGACAGCCGAGACTTGAGCTGATCGGCGCGTCGGGCGCGGCCCTGCCCCGTCTGAAAGCGATGGGTTGTTTTACCGAGGTGATCCAGTGGAAGACGCGGGTGTTCATTCCGGTGGATGGCACCGATGTGCTGGCGCGGGTGCTCGCCGAACATCCGGTTGGCGCCAGCGGCGCGGATGCTGCCGCATGAGCGCGCAACGCAGTATCGCAGACCTCTCGGCCGATCTGGCAGACCGGGCCGAGAGTTTCTGTCGCCAGTATTTGCCCGAGGGGCGCAAGCAGGGCAACTATTGGCAGGTCGGCGACACCTCGGGGATCAAAGGGCAAAGTCTCGCCATCCGGCTGCAAGCGCAGGGTGGGCGCAAGGCCGGGTCCTGGCAAGATTTCGCGACGGGTGAATATGGCGATCTCATCGACCTGCTGCAGGAACGGCTTGGGTCGGTCACGCTCAAGGAGACGCTGAGGGAGGCTCGATCCTTTCTCGGCGAGGCCCCCTGCCCTGCCGCACCTCGTGAAACCCAAAGGGCTGAGCGCCCTGATGCAGCCTCCGCCAAACGCATCGCGCGGGCGCGCAAACTCTTCGCCGCGGGCAAGCCGGTGCTTGGCACCTTGGCCGCCACCTATCTGCAAGGGCGCAGCATCACACGGCTTGGTCCGGCCCTGCGCTATCACCCGCGGGTCTTCTTGCGGCAAGGCGAGGACGACGACGATCCGCCGCGAAGGGCCCTTGCCCTGCTCGCAAAGATCACCGACAATCGAGGCCAGATCACCGGATGCGCAAGGGTCTATCTCGACCCGTCCACGGGCGGCTTGGCCGCGATCGAGAGCCCGAAACGGATCCTCGGGCAGCTGCATGGCCATGCCATCCGTTTCTGGTCTGGCTCGGTCTGCTCCGATCTTATCGTCGGCGAAGGGCTCGAGAACACCCTCTCGGTCGGCACGGCTCTTCCCGAGTTCGATCTCGCCTCCTGTCTCACCGCCACCCATTTCGGTCTCTTCATCCCGCCGCCGGGGATCAAGCGTATCTGGATCGCGCGGGACAACGACGAGGCTGGACGTAACGCTTCCATGAGATTGCGTAACCAACTGGAATCGCGAGGAATTGCCTGTGGTGATCTCGTGCCGGAAATGGGCGATTTTAACGACGATCTGCGGGCTTTCGGCAAGGATGCGCTGCGCCGGTCCCTATTAGGGGCCATGAATTTGCAAGGTCTGGAGATCGAGGACGGGTGAGCGTCGGCCTCCCGGTGATGTCCGACAGGGCAAAGGTTCCGCCGGTTCGATCTGATCCCGTTTGGATAAGGGGAGCGATGGACCGGCGGGTCGGGGCTGAGTGCCCCTCGCCCGGGCAGCAATGCGCCCCGCACCAGAAAATTCCCCTGCCCTTTCAGGCCATTCCTCGCGGAGACAATTTTCCGGCCCGGGTCACATTCTCCGCTGCGCTCCGATCCTGACGGATGCGGCCCGGTCGCCGCCGGTCCTGTTATCGCCCCATCCAAATCGGGTCAGATCAAACAGAGGAACCAGACAATGCCCCATCAGACAGACATCCAAGAGGAAACCGGCGTAACCTCCGCCATCCTCGACCACCTCGCACTTCACGGCGCAACAGCAGGACCGGGCGAAACCGATCATCGCCCCCTGCCCCAACCAGATGAGGTCGACCTCGCCATGACGATGCTTTTCGACACCACCATCGGTCTCCTCACCGGCAGCCAGCTGGAAGACAATCTCGAAGAGATGCTCTGGTCCCTCACCTCGATCTTCCATCGCCGACTGACCCATATCCAGAAGCTCCTCGACGACAACGAATTCGAGGTCCGGGAAAGCTTGGGCGTTCAGGACGGCTCCGAGGTCGCCTCGGTCGAGCTGGAGCGCCTCCAGATGATTGGGCTTAAACTCTGGGACCATCGCGACGCCTTCGAGCAGATGCGCGATTTGGCCGTGGACCACTTCTCGGCCGTCACCGGTTCACCCTGGTTGCCCCGCACCGGATCAAAGGTCTCCCATCGCGGTCTCACCTCCGCCGTGGTGGACAGCCGGGCCTATCTCTCGGCCAAGCGCCGCAAGGAGACTGAGGTACACTGCCCCGAAGGCACGCGGATCGCTTTCTCGGGCGGGGACTATCAGGCCTATGACCTGATCTGGTCCGTCCTCGATGCCACCCTTGCGAAATACCCCGACATGGTGCTGCTGCACGGCGGTACGCCCAAAGGCGCCGAGATGATCGCCGCCCGCTGGGCAGATACCCGGGGTGTCACCCAAGTGGTCTTCAAACCCGACTGGAAGAGCCACGGCAAGGCCGCCCCCTTCAAGCGCAACGACAAGATGCTCGAGACCATGCCCCAAGGGTTGATCGCCACCCCCGGTTCGGGCATCACCGAGAACATCGTCGACAAGGCCCGCAAGCTCGGAATCCGCATCAAGAGGATCGGGGCTTAGGCCCCGGTTCGTTCTTGGCTTGGTTCAAGGAAGCAGCCATTGGCCCTGTTTTCGCGAAAGGGCTGCTCTGCGGGACTAAGCACCATTTCGCTGCGGCTGCGCCAGTGGCCGCTTCAGCTCAATCCGAAAAAACGGTTAAACCTAGAGAACCCACAAGGGAATGCTTTCCCCCGCTGCAGGCTACATCACTCACCGCTGTATCAATTGCGGCGCATCGGCATCCCCAAGGGCCATTTCGGGCAGCCAAGTGATAAGCTGAGGAAACGAGATCAGCGCCGCGATCAATGCAATCTCAATGGCAACAAGGGGTACCGCTCCGCGATAGATATCAGACAGATTGATACCCTTCGGTGCGGCCATCTTGGCAAAGAACAGGGCATAACCGAAAGGGGGCGTCAGAAAAGACGTCTGCAACGCCAAGGCTATCAGGCCAGCGATCCAGATTTGTGCAAAGTAGGCAGAGCCGACGTGATCTGCGAAGTCGAGCTCTGAAATAATCGGCATCAGTACGGGTACAAAGACCAGCAGCACCTCGATCCAGTCAAAAACAAACCCAAGTATGATGATCACGCCAAGGAGCATGGCCAACAGTTCCCACCGGGTGAGATCGAAAGCGGATATCCAGTCGAAGATCACATTTGGTCCACCAACGAGGTGGAAACTGAGCGAAAACACCGATGCGCCAAGTACGATGAAGAAGACCATCGACGTCATCGTGCTTGTCTGCACCGTGACAGAGTTTAACGACGAGAAAGACAGACGCTTTCGCGCCAGAGCAACCAAAAGCGCGCCAAACACCCCTACTCCAGCCGCCTCTGTTAGTGTCGCAAAGCCCAGAATGATGCTGAGCGGAATGGATGCGATAACCGCGACAGACGCGAGTACAAACAAGAGGTCTGACACAAGATTGGTCTTGGGTGCGTCCAGCGGGATTTCGACCGTTTTTCTCAAGGTGACCGCAAAGTAGACCGCGAAGGCCATGACCATCAGAAGCACAGGTACGATGAGGGCCACATACATCAATCCGATGCGCAGATAGAACACGTTCGAGATGAAGAACAGCATCACGGCTGGCGGGAACACGACACCCAATGCTCCAGAAGCTGCGACAGCGCCTCCTGCGGTTCGCGGTGCGTAGCCCGACGCCATCATCGGGGCATAGGCCACCAACGCCACAGTTATGACGGAAGCACCGATCACCCCGGCGGCGGGCGCAAGAACGAGGCCGATCAGCAAAGTCGCAATGGCGTAGCGACCGGGAACGCCTGTCAGAAGACGCCCCAGCAAGCGAAACATGGTTTCGGCAACGCCGCTGGCATTCAGGATCAGGCCAAGAAAAATCAGCATTGGAACGCTGGTGAATTGGACTGATTCATTAGTCAGTACACCACGGGCCCGCAGGTAGATCAGCCCCAGATGCTGAAAATCAGTGATCCCCACCCAAACCGCAGCGACAAACCCCAAGAAGCCTGTCCCCGCGAGCACCAGCGCCACCGGAAAGCCACTGAAAACCCCAATCGCCATCACGACAAGCATGGCAACCGTGAGGACCTCATTCACCATTGTGCAGGCCGCTTGCTTGGTCCGGTGCGCCTTGCGCACGTCTCCCTGCCAGAAAGCCGATGTTGCGAAGGGCGACGATCATCCCCGCAAAAGCCAGCAAGATGGGGCCTATGACCCCCGCTATGCGTTGTGCCCACACTTGGGTCTCGGCGTATTTTGTGGTGCGCATCAGGCCGTCCCATCCGTAGTAGGTCAGGATGGCGGCGAGCGGCAGAAGGACAAAAAGGCCGCCAATCAGTTCGATCCAAGCAATGCGGCGGGCGGACCAATGTCTGCGAAGAACATCAACGCGCACGTGACCGTCGCGCAGATAGGTATACCCAAAGGTCAAGAAAATTAGGATGAACAGCAGTGACGTGGACAGGTCCGGCAAATAGCTCGACACGCCAAGTTGTAGCTTGCGATCCAGCATCTGAAGCGCGCCATAAGCAGCAATCGAAACAACTGTCAGCCACGCAGTCACGACGCCGATGCCGCGAATGCCAAGGTCAATCCAATCCAAAAATCTCAAGCCTAGTCCTTTCCCAAAATACTTTGCCTGTTAGCTGTTATCTGCCTTGATATTCCCCTTGCGGTGGCCTTTGTTCGGGCTTTTCCGGTGTGTCTTCCGTTGCGCGGAACCCACCCAGAATGTGGCTGTTCATGCCGCCGCCTTCAGATCGGAACGTGCATCACCGTTTTTGGATAAGTTCCATCAGAAGGACACAATCAAAACGGTCATTTCTCATAAAGCCTCTGGCCCAGAGTTCATTCGAGTTCTAAGCTGCGGAATAGCTCGTAAAGACCTCGCTGCTACCATCCCGGCGGATCAAGAACACATCATAAGCTTCACGCTGATCTTCTGGGCCCATTCCAGGCGACCCATAGGGCATGCCAGGAACAGCGAGACCGACAGCATCTGGCCGTTCAGCCAACAGGCGGCGGATGTCGGCGACCGGCACGTGCCCTTCGATCATGTAACCCTCAATCTCGCCCGTGTGGCACGATATCATTCTTTGCGGGATGCCGTTGTCCAGCTTGTGACGCATCATAAGAGTCCCAAAGCTCCGCTCCTCGGTGACGCGAAAGCCCTCCTGCCTAAGAATGGCGACCCAGGCGCGACAGCAGCCGCAATTAGGGTCTTTGAGAACGTGGATTGTTGGTGCAACTTGCGCAAATGCCGCAAGCGGCGCGGCGCTGGCAATGCCAGCGACGGCGGTCAAAATTTGGCGGCGCGTTATGTGCATCGCATTTCTCCTTTTGGATGGCATGTCTTGTGCGGGCCTTGGGTTGCGCAGTTGGGCGAACGTGCTGTCGAAGCCCTTTGCGGATGGTATGCCGGACATCGTTTATCTCCCCGTGATATTTCCCTCGCGTTGGTCTTGTACCTGATGTCCCGGCTTACCTTTCGTCGCGCGAAAGCTGTCCCAGAACAGCAATGCTGCCCCACAAAAGATCGCCACGTCAGCCAAGTTGAAGGACGGCCAGTGGTATGACCCGTAGTGGAAGTCGAGAAAGTCAGGGACGGCCTGATAGCGCAGACGGTCAAGGATATTGCCAAGCGCGCCTCCGATGATCAGACCGAGCGCCGCACCTGTCAGCCTGTCCGGAGCCTTCCACAGCCAGATCAGCAGCCATGCCACGACCACGGCAGCAAGTGCGACCAGACCCCACCAGGGTACGACCCCGCCGAGCATACCGAAGCTGACCCCATCGTTCAAAACCCGCACGAGGTTGAGAAAGGGCAGAACCTCGACCCCGTTCTCAAGCGCCGGGGAGTTCAGGGCAAGAGCCTTGGTGCCCTGATCAACACCAAACGCGGCGATGGCGCAAAGCCCACCGAGAACGCGGCTGTTCATGCCACCGCCTTCAGATCGGCCCGCGCGTCGCGGATGATCGCCCATGACGAGTGCAGGAACAGTCCGGCGATCCCGAAGGCTACGATGAGATCGGGCCATGCGCTGCCTAGCCAAACCACCAGCCCGGCGGCGATAACGACTGCGGCGTTGCCGATGGCGTCGTTGCGCGAGAACAGCCAGACAGCGCGCATGTTCGCGTCGCCCTTGCGGTACCGCAGCAACGGCAGCACGGAGATGACATTTATCACAAGAGCAATCAGGCCCAGAATCCCCATCAAAGTGGCGTCTGGGGTTGTCGGCTCGAATGCCCTTATGATGGTCGTGCCAAAGACTCCAAGACCAAGCAGGCCGAGGAAGATGCCCTGGATCAGAGCCGACCGCGCTCGCCAAGCGAGGCTCCAGCCGATGGCCAACAGGCCGAGGAAGGTGATTGCGCCGTCGCCGATGAAATCCAACGCGTCGGCCTTCACGGCCTGTGACCCGGCAATGAACCCGCCGATCATTTCAAGAACGCCATAACCAACATTCAGGATCACAACGATCCAGAGCGCGCGGCGATAGCCAGGGTCCTGATGGGCCGCACCTTGCTGAATATCTTCGTCGCTCTCGATGCGGTCAAACCCATACCCTGTTGTCTCGACGGCTTTTTCAATTTCCGGCAAGCGCGCTTCGGGAGCTGTCAAAGTCATTATGTGCGTTGCAGTAGACACTTTCACGGCGTCAGGCGCGATACCTGCAGATTGCGCCGCCCGCTCGATCTGGGCGGCATCCTTGGCGCAATCCATACCGGAAACGCGGTAACGGAAGGATGGGATATCTGCCGCCGAACCGGTGCTATCAGCGTTGGCCATGATCGCAGTTCTCCTGCTAAAGTGGATCAAAGGATAATATATCAGTGAGCAATGATATGACGCAGATCGTTGTGGACCGCAAGGTCGGTACCATTGAACAACGCGCAAAACTATTTCGCGGCTTTGCCGACCCAAGCCGCTTGTCTATTCTCGGCGCGCTGTGCGGGGAGCCGCTGGTTGTTCACGAACTCGTCGAGCGTACGGGACTATCACAACCAAACGTATCCAACCACTTGCGATGCTTGTTGGAGTGCGGGCTAGTTAACAGCGACCGAGATGGGCGCTTCATCCGCTACCGTATCAGTAGCGCACGTATCGCAACGCTGTTGAGCGATGTGGACGCACTTCTCGATGTGGTCGCAGGGGGCGTTGAGGCCTGCGACAACTATCGCGGGAGATAAGCAGCCACTAAGCGATGAAATAGACTAGGACAGAGCTAAAGGACGACTGATATTGATGTAACGCGCCGTCAAATTATTATAGCCGCTGTAGGTCTTACCAGCATTGCACCCTTCGCCGCGATTGCGCAGGGAGCTCCGTCGATCCACGTTCTTAAGGACCCGTATTGCAGCTGTTGCCGGGTTTGGGCTGATATTCTTCGGGCTGAAGGCTTCCGTGTGACCGAGGAGCGCAGCTTTGGAACACTTCTGGTCCGACACAAGTTGGACAATGGCATCCCCCAAGAGATGATATCGTGCCACACAGGCGAGATCGAAGGCTATATGATCGAGGGCCATGTGCCCGCAGCAGACATTCGTCGCCTTCTGGACGAACGCCGAGACGCAGTCGGTCTCGCCGTTCCCGGCATGCCCTATGGATCACACGGAATGGGGCCAGAAGATCAGCATGAAGCCTACGATGTATTTCTGATCCGGCGCGACGGTAACACCGAAGTGTTCACGAGTTACGAAGCAGCCTGACGGCAATTTCATTGATCGGAAACCATAAGGAGAAGACTATGAAGCAGCATAAATCACGCTATTTTGGTATGGTTGCGGTGTGTATGATCTCTGCTACTGTAGCCTTCGCACAGCAGCAGCGAGGCGATTGGGTGTGGTCACGGGCCAATGGGACCGAACCACATGTGGTCTGAACGCATGCCTGGCTGGGGACACGGCAACATGGGTCCGGGCCAGCAACAGCGCATGCAACGACATTGGACTTACATGAACGAGTGCGTGCCCGCAGCTTATCGGGGCGCTCGGAGCACTATTCGCGCGACGCCTGAAGTTATCGCGGAAGGCCAGACGCTATACACAGCGAACTGCGCAAGTTGTCATGGAGCCGAGGGTCTCGGGGATGGTGAGGCCGGTCGGTCTCTCGTGCCTTCTCCGGCTCTCCTTAGATGGTTTGTTCAGATGCCGATGTCGGGAGACGAGTATCTGCTCTGGGCAATTTCTGAGGGCGGTCAGCGCTTCGGAACAGAAATGCCAGCCTTCAGGGAAGCGCTGACTGAAGAAGAAATCTGGAAAATCATCGCATACATGCGTGCGGGGTTCCCGTGATACCGCGCACCGCGAACACTTTGTAGAGCTTTTGGCGGTGCTTCCAAAAATACACAATTTCGCCGATCACCACCAAAACTGACATTGGTGGAGCGCGCAGCATCGCTCACTCTGGGCTCACAGCTGCCGTTTGCCGCACGATCGTTAAGTGGCCGCTTCGGAACCGAGGGTCTTTGCCAGAGATATTCTCCTGACCGGTCCCCCCTGCCCTATGGCATCTTTTTGAGGACTACTAGCCTCACTTCTTCGGTCGTAAAGCCACAGACGCTACGCTGAGTTTGGATTTCTTGTTCCCGAGAGTGCGACCTGTCGGCTCCTCTAGGCTAGTACGTCGGCTTCACAGTTGATTGCCCGCTGCAGCGTCTCCCTCGGCTGTTCACTACCTTCCTTCTTGGCCAACACACTTCTCCCGATGTCTGAGTTGCATGACATGCTGGTCGCAGCTGTCGTCCCGTCCACAAAGGTTGTCGCCGATCTTTTTCCCTTGCCCCTGCGGGCCATTCCGCGCGGATCAAAAAGACCGGCGCCTGCCCCTCTCCGCTGCGCTTCGCCTTCGGTGTGGCCGGGCCTTGGCCAGCTGCAAGGGGACCATCATTGCAACGCAAACAAGGAGAAGAGCAATGACCACGAACTGCATCAAATTCACCAGCGCCGACATCGAAACCGCGAAGGGCGTCGGCTCCATCTCGACCCTGACCTTCGACCTCGACATCACGGTCGAACCCGTCGCGAGCACGAACCCGATGGCCCCCACGCACCGCGTCCTCGGCCGCTCCCCGCGTGGCAAGCTGGTCGAGTGCGGCGGCATCTGGAAGAAGCAGAACAAGGAGACCGGCGCCGACTACTACACGCTGACCATCCGCGATCACGGCTTCAACGCGAACCTCGGCAAGGCGGCGAACCAGGACGATCTGTCCCTGCAGGCCGTCATCCCCTGGGGGCCAAAGGACGCCGCGTGACGCAAAGAATCGGCTGGGGCAACCCAGCCGATTTCCGCTGCCTTCTAGGCCCCCGAAGCGACTTGGTTATATGTTGGTCTGCCGTGATTGAAGAGCGGAACGGCAGCAAATGATCATAGTCCGTTTGTAAGGCCCGGCCGATACTGTTCGTTTTGGCACCCTAGGGTCAGGATTCATAACCAATAGATGACGGTTGCGGCCAGAGCGATGGCTGAGAGGAAGACCCTGGGACAACGATCATAGCGTGTCGCCACACGCCGCCAGTCCTTGAGCCTGCCGAACATGATCTCGATGCGGTTGCGTCGTTTGTATCGGCGCTTGTCGTATTTGACCGGCGTCTTGCGTTGCTTTCTGCCAGGGATGCAGGCCCGTATCTCTTTGTCTTTTAACGCGTCCCTGAACCAGTCGGCGTCATAGCCACGATCCCCGAGCAACCAGTCGACCTTTGGCAGGCTGCTGAGCAGCGCCCGCGCGCCGATGTAGTCGCTGACTTGGCCGGCGGTGACGAACAGGTTGAGCGGCCGCCCTTGGCTATCGCAGATGGCATGCAGTTTGGTGTTCATGCCGCCCTTGGTCCGACCGATCAGGCGTCCACGCCCCCCTTTTTCGCGGCCATGCTGGTCGCGGTGCGGTGTGCCTTCAAATAGGTCGCGTCGATCATCACGGTCTTTTCCTCGCCGTGTTCGGCAGCCAGGCCGACCATCATCTGCGCGAAGATGCCTTTCTCGCTCCAACGCTTCCATCGGCTATACAGCGTCTTGTGCGGACCATATTCCCGCGGCGCATCCCGCCAGCGCAACCCATTGCGATTGATAAAGATAATCCCGCTCAACACGCGTCTGTCATCGACCCGTGGCTTGCCGTGCGACTTCGGGAAGAAAGGGGCAAGTTTGGCCATCTGCTCGTCGGTCAGCCAGTAAAGGTCGCTCATGTCACCGCTCCGTTTTTAGAGCCGTGAATCACGCAGCGCTTCGAAAATCAATGCATCCTGACCCTAGGTTTCGAGGCGCTGTCGGGCGTTTCGAGTCCTAGATCTGCATGTGTTTTGACAGCCGTGCAGTCGCATAAATTCAAAATAAAACAGATGGTTACAGAGGCATCGCCGCGAGACATGACCCAATATCTGCGTCGAAGATGTCGCTATTGTCCCTATATATTGAGCCGCGGTGTTCCGTGATCGCTACAGGTTGTCGCCGCATCTAAACCGCCTGGTGCATCGAGTGGGTTCGAACCTCTGGGTGAAAATCGTTGTTAAGACTCATTTTTCCGTGTAGATGACACTTTAAAGAGCGAAATCGCTGAAAAAGCGATATTTAGAGGGCAGGCGGATGCGAGATAGGTCATTCAAGGCTGATACGAAGGATCAACCCTTCGACGAGATCATCCTTCAGCAGGGAGAGTTGATTTCTGACCGTCTCAATATGTTGCGGCAGGAACAGTATCCTCCAGATGCCCAGAAAGGTCTACGTCAGTTTTCGCTGGCGGAGGTTGCCTACTATCTTGGCGTAACCCAGTCGACCATCAAGAAGCTTCACCTCGAGGGCAAAGGCCCCGAGCCTGAAACGTCGTCATCCGGAAGGCGTAGCTACTCTGCGGAGCAGATGCTCGAGCTGAGAGCTTATCTGGACAAACATGGTCGCCCCGGCAAGCGTCGATATGTGCCCTACCGACAGCCAGGCGAAGAGTTGCACGTTGTGTCTGTCGTGAACTTCAAAGGGGGCAGCGGAAAGACCACCACCGCAGCTCATCTCGCTCAGCATTTGGCGTTGAAGGGGCATCGCGTTCTTGCGATCGACTTGGATCCTCAAGCTTCGCTGACAGCTTTGCACGGTATTCAGCCTGAACTCGACAACGTGCCATCGCTTTATGAGACACTCCGGTATGATGACGAGCGCAAGCCCATCTCCGAAGTAATCCGACCGACGAACTTTCCAAATCTGGATATCGTTCCGGCAAGCCTCGAACTGCAAGAGTACGAATATGATACCCCGGTTGCGCTGACGAGCAACGACCCCCATGAGGGCCGAACCTTCTTCACTCGGATATCCAAAGCGCTCGGCGAGGTCGATGAGCGCTATGATGTGGTCGTAATCGACTGCCCCCCTCAGTTGGGCTACCTGACGCTCACCGCTCTGACGGCCTCATCTTCGGTGATTGTGACCGTCCATCCTCAGATGCTGGACGTCATGTCGATGAGCCAGTTTCTTCTGATGTTGGGCGGGATCATGAAGACGATCCGAGACGCTGGAGCAAACATGCGCCTGAAGTGGTTCCGTTACCTGGTAACGCGATTTGAACCGACGGACGGCCCCCAAAAGCAGATGGTCGGGTTCCTCCAGGCAATGTTTCCAAATCAGATGCTGTCGGCTCCGGTGTTGAAATCAACCGCGATATCCGACGCAGGGATCACGAAGCAGACGCTCTATGAAGTTGAGCGGTCGCAGTTCGTCCGGACCACCTATGATCGCGCTGTCACTTCTTTGAACGACGTGAACGACGAGATCGCAGAGCTGATCCACAAGGCTTGGGGGCGAGAATGACTGTGGTTTTGACAGCCGTGCAGAGCGCCAGTTTTGACAGCCGTGCAACTGTCGAAATGTTTGGCGCGCGTCGGTTGGATTCTGACGAAAAGGAGATGGCTTGATGGCTCGGAAAGACCTCCTGAAAAGCGTCATGAGCGGTTCCCCGGAGCAACCCAAGGATTCTGGCCGCTCTGGATACGCAATGCGCGGTGCTTCGAAGTCGATGAAAGTTTCAATCGACAGCCTCGCGGAGAACTCGAAGCGTCTCCTCGAAGGGGAAACGATTGTGGAGATCGATCCACAATTGATCGACGTGTCCTTTGTCTCGGATCGCCTCAGCGATGACGACCAGGCGTTCGATGAACTGAAGGCTTCGATCGCAGCCGGACGCCAGGACACACCAGTATTGCTTCGCCCGCACCCGAAATTAGACGGTCGCTATATGATTGTCTTCGGGCATCGCCGTGTGCGAGTTGCGTCGGCGCTCGACCGTAAGGTTCGCGCTGTCGTCAAACCAATGGACGATGTAGCGCACATTCTTGCTCAAGGGCAGGAAAATACGGCGCGCGCAGATCTCTCGTTCATCGAGAAGGCGCTGTTTGCGAAGAGTCTCTTGGATATGGGGCAGGCAAAGGATGTGATCCAGGCTGCGTTGACCATTGATGGGACACTGCTTTCGCGCATGCTGTCGGTGACTCAGAACGTTCCACGGGATGTTATCGAGCAGATTGGCCCAGCCAAGCAGATCGGGCGTGATCGCTGGGAGGATTTCAAAAAGCTGGCTTTGGAGCCCGCGAATGACAAGATCCTTAAAGAAGCCTTGGAGTTTGACGGGTTTCAGCATCTCGATAGTGATGCTCGCTTCGAGTTCTTGCACAGCAAACTGGGAGAAGCCGGCAGGGCGCCGAAGCGCCGGAAAGCACGCGCTGCGCCCAAGAAACGCACCTGGACCGCCGGCAAAGGCCGAATCAAAGGCGTCATCGGTCGGTCCGGTAAGGCGTTCAGTATTTCGCTAACGGCGCAAGATTCAACCGAGTTCGGGGACTTTCTCTCCGGTCGACTGGATCAGCTCTACAGCGAATTCCTCGCTACAAAAGAGGAGCAGTCGGAACAATGATCTAGGCAAAAGAAAAGCCCCCAAGCAGCGTGGCCTGAGAGCTAATCTGAAAAGTTTGGTCGCTTAGAAGATACCTCTCCCACGAATCACTGTCAACGACGAACGCTTTTGAGCGAACGGCTTTCTTTTGCCTCCAACTAACCGGAGGTGAGATACAGGCATGAAACATACAGGTTGGCGCAAGCCGACACCGGGTCTTGGGGTTGCTGAGCAACTTGCCCAAGCCGGTGAACGGGTAGCAGTACCCAAAACACGAGCATTTGTCGCGCTCAAACGCGTTGGGGCACATATCGGCCTGAAGGCTGGCGACATGATGCTCCTCGATACACTGGGGGCGTTTACCCAGGCCCAGGACTGGGAGGAGGGGCAGCGCCCGATCGTCTGGGCGTCGAACGCCTATCTGATGGAGCAGATGGGGTTCTCGCTCTCCGCGCTCAAGCGCCACGCGCGGCGTCTTGCTGAGATCGGCGTGATCTCCTTCCAAGACAGCCCCAATGGCAAGCGGTGGGGCCGCAGGGACACTGAGGGGCGTATCGTCGAGGCCTATGGCTTCGATCTGTCACCGCTTTCCGCCCGTGTCGAGGAGTTCGAGGGACTTCATACCGAGTTGCAGGCCGAGCGCGAACTCTGCCAGCGCCTGAAGCGCCAGATCACTGTGGCGCGCCGGATGATCCGAGCCCGGATCGAGGCAGCTCTCAGCAGCGCGCTGCGTGGGCCTTGGAGGCAATTCACGGGGCTCTTTGAGGAGCTTTTGGACCGTCTTCCGCGCCGTCAGGAAGCCTCCGAGCAGCTTGTACGTTTACTCACCTGGTTCAAGGAACTCCAGGAACGGGTGGAGGCGGCCTATCTCAAAGCGACTGGCGCGGCGAAGCTTGTGGAAAACACCGATGATAAACACGCCCAAGCCATAGAGAAGACTCAAGAAATGAACCCCAGGGAGGTCATTTGTGAACCTCATATACTAATTACAAATCAACTTGATCCTGTAACTAGTAATTCCTCTGAAAAAGAGGAAGCGGCGGGTGTGGTGCCCAATGCGCCACCGGAAGAGCGGGTTGACAGGGAGCTGGAAGACTGGGTTGCCGAGGTGCGCAAGAAGCGCACAGCTCTCGATCTGCCGACAATCATGCAGGCCTGTCCGGAATTTGCATCTTGGGCGCGCAATTTGGGTGGATTCCTCAAGGATTGGGGCGATTTGCACCGGGTTGCCGGTCAACTCAGGCCGATGATCGGTATCTCGGAGCATGCCTGGAACGTGGCGCAGGACCGAATGGGCACCCAGGTGGCCACGGCCGCGTTTGCCCTCGTCTTCGAGAAGCACAGTGCGGGCGAGGTTGCCTCGCCGGGCGGCTATCTGCGGGGCATGGTAGAGAAAGCCGGGGCAGGGGAGCTGCATCTCGAGCGCAGCTTCTATGGTAGGCTCAGTGGGCAGGCGGCGTGATAGGGCAGGGGCTCAGAGACCGGCGGCTTTGGTCAGGTTTACCCGGAACCTGTCGCGGCGCCGCTGATAGCGGCGGGTCATTTCGGCGCTTGCGTGACCAAGCTGCTTCTGGACATAGCGCTCGTCGACTTCTGCCGAGCTGGCGAGACCGGCGCGCAACGAATGGCCGGAGAACAGCGCCAGGCGGTCTTTCTCAGGCAGGTCCGACCGGATGCCCGCGTCCAGGACCGTGCGCTTGATCAGGCGCGCGACATGCTTGTCGTTCAACCTGGTTTCAGATGCCCGCTTGCCATCGCGCGAGGTGCCGGTGAAAATTGGGCCGAAGTCGATCTTGGCGAAGTGCAACCATTGCTCGAGCGCATGGACAGGGCAGGTCTGGTCCTTGGAGCCGCGTCCGATCTCGACCTCACGCCAGCCGGTCTTGGCATTGAGGGTGAGCAGGGCGCCCTTGTCGAAGATCTCGATCCAGCCGCCCGAGTCCGGCGTGTCGTCCTTGTGCACGTCGAGGCTGACAATTTCTGAGCGTCGGAGGCCCCCAGCATAGCCGAGGAGCAGGATGGCCCGGTCTCGCAGACCGCGCAGGTCGTAAGGCAAGGTGGCGACCATCGCGAGGATGTCCTCGGCCAGGATCGCTTCCTTTTGCACCGGCGGACGGGCGTGTTTGCGTTTGATCCCGGCCAGTACGGTGGCGATGTGGCGGTTCTTGCGGTCGAGGGTGAAGCCGCGTTGTGCGTAGTTCCAGCCGAGGCCCGACAGGCGGCGGTCGATTGTACTGACCGACAGGGCAGGGGAGACGCCTGATCCGGACGCCAGATCGGCTAGGTAGAGGCCGAGCATTTCGGGCGACGGGGGCAGAGGCTCCGCGCCCTTCATCCGGCACCAGCGCGCGAAATGCGCCCAATCTTTCGCATAGGCCTTCAGCGTATTGTCCGAGGCCGCGGCGCGGGCATAGTCGCGCGCGGTATCCACCAGCCGATCGAGCGTGCCTGAACCAGCCACAAAGGAAGGAAGGCTCAAAGCCTCGCTGCTGGGTTGATCTCTCTCGTTGTCCTCGCTGACCGAAGGCCCATTTGGCGGCTTTGAGATCGATTTCTCGTGGTTTTCTGACATATCGCAGAGCATGTCTTTTTATGTCCGATAAGGCAAACTTATTGGACATAACATAATGATACAAGGCGGGGCGGTTTGCACATCATATTGTGGACGAAAGCGCCGCGCGAGACTAGTGTAGTGGCATGACATATCAGCCCGCCACCATCTCTGACGACCTGAGCACCCTACCGCAGCTACCCGGCTGGGTCACCTCCGGTCCTGTCGAAACCCTTGAAACTGTGGCCTTTCGGTCGGGAGCCGCGCTGACGGTGCTCGATCAGCTGGTTTCCGATCCGCGGTATGGCGTGCCGGTGAAGCTGCTCGCCAATCGACTGGCGCTGAGAGCCGCAACCGCCACCTCGAAACTGGAAGGTCGCCTGGCGCGGGAGGCCGATATCCGCGACGCCTACCATCTGACGCCACCCGGCGAGGCGCGGGGGCCCGACGGCGATCTTCTGGTGTTCTGGCGCGAGAGTTCGCGGGCGCGCCCGGGTGAGATCGCTGACTTGGTTGGAGCGGAGTATGCGGGCGAGGTGGGTGTCTGGCTTGACGTGGGATTGGAACGCGCACGGACCCATGGTCCGTTGTCGGGTTGCGTCGCAGCCCTGGGCGCCGTGCTCGAGGCCGACGACCGGGCAGAGCGCACCGCCTGCCTGTTCTCGGACGTCGTCCTTGCGCGGGCGCTGAACTGGAAGCAGGTGCTGCCTGTGACTGCGCAGCGTTTGACAAAGGCCGTTCTGCGCGACCTGACTGCAGAAGGGCAGGGGGCCGATCTGGCGGTCGAGGTGCGGGTCCTCGAGGCTATCGAAGAGTCGATCCGGGTGGCGCGGGATCTGGCCCGACGCGCCGAGACCCTTCGCGCCGTTGCGCCGAAGCTACGGGCCAAAGGATCGGACGCGGCGGTCGCGCTGTTCCTGACCGAGGATGCCGTGGCGCCTGCGTCGATGCTGTCTCCTTGCATTCGCGGCACCTCGATCCCCATGACTGACCGCGCCGCGCGGCGGTTTTGCGACCGGCTGGTCGAGCTCGGAGTTGCACGGGAACTGACTGGACGACCGACCTTCCGGCTCTACGGGATCGCATCATGACGACCACGACCAGGAAACGGAAACCGGCGAAGGAGGGCGGCGCTGTCTTTGACCGGGAGCTCGACGACCTCCCGCAGGAGCTCCGCTGGCGCGAATGGATGGGTCGGGTCGAGGCGGTGCTCTTCGCCAGTGCGTCGCCGGTCGGCCGCGACGAGCTGGCCCGCGTGGTAGGGCAGGGAGCCTCGGTCGAGATGGTGATCGACGACATCCAGGCCGAGCTGACCGGTCGTCCCTACGAACTCGCGCAGGTGGCCGGCGGTTGGATGTTCCGAACGAGGACGCAGTTCGCGGACGCGATCAAGGCTGCTGCCGATCTGGGCGAGCAGTCGCTTGCCTTCACCGAGATGGAGATGGGTTTACTTTGCGCCATCGCCTATCATCAGCCGATCGACCGGGCGGGCCTGGCCGACATCTTCGGCAAGGAGGTCAGCCGCGACCTGTTGGCCCGGCTGCGCTACAAGGACCTGATCGCCAGCGGACCGCGCTCGCCGCGGCCGGGCGCGCCGCATACCTTCGTAACCACGGAGACCTTCCTGGTGACCTTCGATCTGCAGAGCCTGCGGGATCTGCCGGAGCTGGAAGTTGTCGAGCCGTCCAATCTTGCTGGTTAGATGAGGTCGTCCAGATCTCGATTATTTAGTTCGCTTTCAGAAGCGGACTCCACGCGTGCTTCCAATGCCTCTTGAGATTCACCGACCGCAGCCGGTTTGAGATAGGGTACGATATCTGCGAATTGTCGATGGACTTCACGCCGCGACCATTTGGCTGACCACATAAGTGATCCAAACGAGGCCATCTCAGCATTTGAAAATCCCCGCCTCACGCAACGATTGGCGAACGCCATCGCTGTACACGGTTCCGTCTTTTCCTCGGAATGCACGTTGACATGACCCTGAAGGATTTGAAGCGGCGCCCCCATGAGATGGGCGAGATCAGGAACAAGCCTAATCACGAATTTTCGGGCACTGGTAGAACGTTTTTTGTCGCGTGTTTTGTCTGAAAGCCGCTTCTGAATTTGCATGAGAGGTGCGCCGTTCATCCAGTCCTGCAAGGCTGCGCGAAGCTTCGGAAGAGAAAAGGATGCACGGGAACGATCATCTTTGAGCTTCTTGATTTCCGTTCCGAAGAGATACTCTAGGGTTTCCAACTTAACCAAGCGAACGAGGTATTGCGGTTTAACCATCAGCCACTCAAAGACCCAATCGCACAGGCTGTCGACTGTTTCGAAGTTTCGAAAACCGTGCATGTCGAGCGCCTTTGACATGTCGTCCAGGATATCCTCCGGCAACCCCAACATGGATGCAGTGTTGCGCAAAGACAGCTGCTCGACGGGCAAGTCTCCGTCATCACTCTTCAGCAGTGAAAGGGCTGCGGAGGTTCTGCTCTCAACCCAGTCTTCATCCGCATCTTGACGTTTACGATAAGCCGCGAAGCTCCTAGCGAGGCCAAGTCGTATGTCCACTTTTCCATCGTCGCCTTGATCAGTTTCAGCCAAGCGCGCGACGACGTAGCGCTCCAGGTCACCGATGTCTGTTGCGCTGTCGTGGATGCGGTCCATCAGGGCCGTGAATGGATCGTCCAATACCAAACACTGATCGGTTTGCCCAAATATGTCTCGCAGCCTACTCCATCTTGAACCGATCCTGTTCTCTGCATCGTCCAGGCCAACGACCTGGCCTGGAATGACTAGAACGATACCGGTTGCGCTTTCACCGGCCCGCCCGGCACGGCCGGCTGCGTTCAGCAGGTCCTCTGGATTCAAAAGGTCCTTCCGACCGGAAGATGCGTCGAACTGGCTGTCCTCCGCAATGATGACCAGGTCCGCAGGCAAGTTCATACCCTGGCCGAGCGTCGGGGTTGCTGCGAGCACCGCCAACGTACCCTGGCGCTTGTACAGTGCCTCCACCAATTGGCGCTCCTCAGGAAGCAATTGTCCATGGTGGGTCGCAGCCTGGGATGCCAATTTTCCATCCACTAGAGTCAAGTACAGCTGATCAGCACCACCCATTTCATCGACGGAAATCTCATACAGACGCTGCTCAGTTTCAGTCAGTTCGACACTACACTCATCAAGTGCTGCCCCAGCCTTTTCTGATATAGAAAAGGCATTCGGTATGGATTGAGAAAAGACGAGAGTTCGTAGCCCTGCTCCAGCGGCTGCAGCAGCGACTGAAGATGCAACGACACCGGAGTTGGGCGTCACTTTCCAGAACTTGTTTGTCGAAAGCTGAAGTGTTTCGTTCAAGAGTGGTACAAGAGCATAGTCGCGGCGAACCTGTGACGCCCATGTCTGCTTCACGCTGAAGAACGCGTTTGGTTTTGCCGTCAGCTTGCGCTTTACCGCAGCAGGAACCCCCGCAGTGGAGCTTTTTGCGCGAGCATTCCGCAAGAGTTTTCGCAGGTCAGCAAGTCTCTTTTCATCGTAAACGACGCATCCCCTTAGTTGCCGGGTTGGTTTCCATGCATTGTCGAGAGCAAGAGAGTTTCTACCTGTCAGCTCCGCCAGCCAACCGCTCAGTTCATATGTGTTCTTCATCATAGCCGACATCAGGACGATATCGGCGTCCGGTACAACGCGGGTAAACCCCAAGATGCATAGCATCGCGTCGATTGCTCTCCGGTCTCCGTCAGTGCTCGGATGCATCAGATGACATTCATCGAAGATCAAAAGACCGACGTCATCAAACCGCTCTGGTTCCATATGACTGGTAAGGAGACAGGCTTCTGGAGTCATCACCATGACGTCCGGCAACTCGTCGCTATCCCCAGAAAACCCGAATTCGTCCATACGTTCACCGCGAACGGTTGCCCGCGGAAATGCACCGCGCAGGTCCCGTGCTGTCTGATCAACGAGAGCGTGCGTAGGAGCTAGGAATACCGCCTTGCGCCCGGATAACAAAGTTGCATGAATTTTGAGTTGTGCGGTCGTCGACTTCCCGGCTCCAGTGGGGAACCCTATCGCAGCAGATGTGCCAATCTTGAGGTACCCTTGGGCGACGGCGTCCTTGTGATTACGCCACAGATACGGGCGCGTCTCGGCAACCGTTTTCATGGCCTCGGTCCAACGATCCTCAGGTACGCCATCCGGAGGCGGTAGGTTAACGACGGCGCTTTCCATCAGGGCGGAGCCTGCAGCGATCAAGAGACTGGCCAAATGGAACGGTCCGGGAAAGACAGCGATTGCACCTTCGGGGAATGTATCCTCCAGATCTGATGCGCCGGCGGCGAGCGACTTTACTTCAGAGAAGACTGCAATTGGATCGACCATCCCCCTCACTCGACGCCCTTGCAGCACGAAGGCCAAGGCTCGCACACCTCGCAAGAGTCGATAGTAGAGCGCTGCATTGGCTCGCTCGCCACCGGTACCCGAGACGAGTCGGTCTTGGGGCGGTCGCTTTCGATTCCGAATACGACCAACTTGTCCTTTTGCGAGCATGATCAAGTGAAGAATCAGTTCCGACTGCAGCCAATCGCCGCTCGGGATGCGGATAGAGTCTGCCACCTCAGCAGCATCAGCCGATGCCCCGGCTACCAAGAACAGGAGCATTGCCGAAACATCCGGACTGATCGCATTCGGCGATACAAATGAAACTGGCTGGTCCGAGTCCCGTAGAGCGATCGCTTGATGAACCAACTGATAAGCCGTTGCGGCAACAAAGCCTGCCGCTGCCCGGTTTTCTCTATCGGGATTAATGGCTACCAATGCTTCATTGGTCTGCGCCAACCGGCGTGCAAATCGAATTGTGTCCTCGAGAAGCTCTTCCCCATTTTCACTCTCGCGAAGCAGTACCCTTGCCGATACGATCTCGGCGAAAGCACGTGCAAGTCGGTCAGGCAAACCTTCGCGGTCCAGGTCGGGCAAGTCTGGGGTGGACCTGATGAGTTCGGACGTTGCGGGATCATACATTGGCTGCCGCCTCGGCACTGTCGATCTTGACGAGCGCTTTCTCCGCTACACAATCTATCCAGTCGCGAACGTCTTCCAAAACTAAGGTTTCGGCGCGCCGGCGTGCTACGTCACCCAGTACAGACTTCTCATACCCTTCGAACAAGCCCTTGCGTCCCTTTGCCGATGCATATTTGCCACCAACGGTCACCGCCACGCGGTATGCCCGTTTTTCATTCCATAGAATATCGGCAACAGTCCCGTCGGGGTCTGGGTCTCTGGATACCTCAAGTAGCGAAGTTACCGACGCAATGAGTTCGTTGTCTCGTCCGCCTGTTTCAAACTGCTCAAACTCCGGCCAGACCTTTGATTTAACTTGGTTCCGAGGGTTCTTGGTCGCCTTCTCTTCGCAGATGACAACATGGGCAATGCCGTCGCTGTCGAACTCAATAATGAGGCCATCCAACCCTTTGTCCGCTTTAATCATCTGTGGAGCCCGTATGAGAGCCTCATCGTCGAAACGGTGAGCGGCGATCCACGCAATGACCTGAAAAACCCAACCATCCCGATGGTAGGTCTTGTCGCCAGTGCCGACGGTCAAAAGCTTTCGCGCACCTTCGAAACCGCCTTTGGGATAGCGCGCGGGCAAATCGCCTGTGGCGCGCAATATGCGCTCCACTGTTCGCGACTGACCTATTGCGACGCGGGCCAGGAGCTCAGCAAGCTGGTCCTCGTCCTCAATCGTCCAAGTGGAGCCCGACCAACAATCTTTCTGCCGTATTGGGGTTAGGGTTACTGGCATGAGCTAGACGCGCAACTCAGCGATGTCGATCAGGCTTGGCGTCTTAACGGTAGCTGCAGAATGAGTGTTTCTCATCGTCGGACTCGCTCAAATGTAGAACTTGAATGGCTGGCGTTCGGCGTCATTGGCGCTTCCCATGACCAGAACATATTTATTTGTCATTGCGCTGCCCTTGTCTCGGCCAGAAAAGCTGCAAACGGTCGAATATCTTCCCTCACGCTCGCTGTCTCTAAAGCGGCCATGTAAGCCGCGCGCTGTTCGAGCTTGATGACTGTCCATGGTTGCCCGGCAGCGGCCATCATGACGTTCATCAGAAAGCGCGCTATTCGACCGTTCCCGTCCAGGAACGGATGGATAAATACGAAGATGAAATGTCCAAGGACGATCCGAACAGTCGGGTCATCTTCCGCCTTGAGTAGGTCGAAGAAGACCGGCATGCAGTCTCGAACTGCCTCAGGACTCATTGGGACATGCTGGGATTGCCGAATGTACACAGGGGACGATCGGTAGCCTGCAAGTTGAGAGGCCTTCAGGATGCCCGCTGTGACAGACGGTGCGAATAGGTTGCGATACCAATCACTCAGATCGCGCTCAACAACCTCACCCGCGTCAGCACCTTCCAGAACTGCCCGAATGCTTTCCTTCACTCTCTGAAATGCTTCCCAATATCCACGCGCTGCAAGGGCGTCTTTCAGCGCTCGGTCTTGCTCATCTGTTTCTGGGTTCCAGGTCCCCGAACGCACTTTGTCAATCAGTTCCGGCGAGACACGATAGCCCTCAATGGAGAGCGAATGATACGCATCCGTGACATAGATTTCGTCGATCTGCTTGAGATAGGCGTCGATGTCATTGGTGATGGGTTGGGCCTTTGGAAAGAGATCAATAACATCGTCGCGCATGCTCTCCCACTTCAAGCGGATGCGATGCACGTGGGGCGAGGTGATCCGCCCGGCGTTTGGCACAAGAATCGACTGCTCAAAGGGGTTGATCTCGCGAACGTCATGCGAAGCGGCTTTCATCGCCGCAAGGATTTCGTCTGCGACCTTTTCGGACCCGATGCTTCTAAAAGCACCAGCAAGCCTGCCGGCCGCTCGCGTGTGCCCCCCGTCCAACAGCTTGCCAAGCAGCCGTGAGGCATCCGGCATCATAGCAAGCACAGTGCGCGCTTCTGTCGGATGGTTTTGGAAGAAGACCTCGGGAACGAGGATTAGGGCATCCTCGACGGAGAATAGGCGTAAATTGTCGACGATTTCGAGCGCCTCATCTGACGCGATCGTTGCGCGCGTCTCAAAAAGCGACGTGTTGTGGGGCAGATCGGTCTTAGAGTTTCCGCCCTTGACCGCTCTTACCAATAGCTGAGCAGGAACTGTCGTGTTTCCAGCATGTATGATGAGGGACTGTTCAGGAGACAGAGACCAGTCAGTGCCAAACCGATCTGACAGGTATTGTGCGCAGAATCCCCAAAACGATGTGTACCATGCTGTGCTCTCACCGGCGTTTTCATCGGGGCGTGATGGGATGTACCAGCCCTTCATGACTTCCTTCAGGAAGCCTGCCTTCAGCAGCCGTTCGCGGTGAGTGCGTGACATGTCTTTGGAGCGAATGGCAATCGAACCACCAGACTGTAGTGTCTCGAGCTCTTCCAAGGAGCTTGCAAGCTTCTCTGCGGCACTCGGCATAATTATTCGGCTCCGTTCGAGATTTAGGTTTTAGCGTCGTACATGATTTAGGTGTATGTGTCGAACGATCTTTAGGGTTTTGTGATGCGCAAATCTTAGGTTTTAGTGTTATTGGCCCCTCCTGCCCTTTGGTCAGGACCGCGCCCTACTCGGTCGGCTGCGCGCAGCCGCCCTCCCCGAGCTGAAACGCCGCCTCTCCCTGCGACGTGCCGCTGGCCGCGCCGTCTCCTCCGGAGCCAGCCCGACCAGCCGTCGCACGGTCGTGGTAACGCTTCATCTCGGCCATTCGGTAACGGTCGCTGGGGCGGGCGTGTGACATCAGTGATCACGTACCTCGCGTCTCGGCCGCTGTTGGTCCTCGCTTTGCCGGACACGCAGCTCCGCGCCGCGATCATGGGTCGCAAACGATGTCCGACGACCGCCGGATTGCATTGACCGAAGCTGGCAGAAGGCCGGTGATGGTCGTGCTGTGCAAACCCAAGCTATCGGGTTGCCGTAGAGGGTCAGTTCGAAATCCCGGTGATCCGAACAGGTTGTCGAAGCTTCGACGTTCTCCATGCTGCGCTTCAAGACAACACACATCGGGTTGCCACGGAAACCAGCCGTCGTGGCACGTGAGGCAGGGACAGCAAAGCTCTGACTGGTCGGGATTCGGATCGGGGCAAGAGGACAGAGAAGACATCGCCCGCCCTGCAGCGCCTCCCTCGGCCGTTCCCCTACCTTCCTTCGCCGCCACCGCTCTTCTCCTTTTGTCTGAGTTGCATGACATGCTGGTCGCAGCTGTCGCCCCGTCCACAAAGGTTGTCGCCGATCTTTTTCCCTTGCCCCTGCGGGCCATTCCTCGCGGAGCAAAAAGACCGGCGCCTGCCCCTCTCCGCTGCGCTCCGCCTGCGGTGTGGCCGGGCCTTGGCCAGCTGCAAGGTGACCATCATTGCAACGCAAACAAGGAGAAGAGCAATGACCACGAACTGCATCAAATTCACCAGCGCCGACATCGAAACCGCCAAGGGGGTCGGCTCCATCTCGACCCTGACCTTCGACCTCGACATCACGGTCGAACCCGTCGCAAGCGCGAACCCGATGGCCCCCACGCACCGCGTCCTCGGCCGCTCCCCGCGCGGCAAGCTGGTCGAGTGCGGCGGCATCTGGAAGAAACAGAACAAGGAGACCGGCGCCGACTACTACACGCTGACCATTCGCGACCACGGCTTCAACGCCAACCTCGGCAAGGCCGCGAACCAGGACGATCTGTCCCTGCAGGCCGTCATCCCCTGGGGGCCAAAGGACGCCGCCTAAGCCAACAGCCAGACCGCTCCGGCGGTCTGGCTTTTTCTCGTTTCAAGAAACGACAATGGTTCGGGTCCGAAACCCGTGTCTGAAGGTTGCGGCATATTCCGGACGACGTCGCCGTGGCGGGTAGGAAGCTGGATAGGTCGCAGATGCGGCTTTGATCTTTCTGTTCAGTGACAACGTGCATCGCGCGAACCCGAGTCGGAACCGAATGTCCGCAGGAAGAACTGGCGGCCCGCTGGGCGAGACAAGCGCTCCCCTTCCGCCGGTCGAGCAATCCGCGCCTGGGTCGTCTTGGCGAAGCTGCCAGGGGCGGCGAACTCACCCTGTGCCGCGTGGGTGTAGCCGCAGATCAACGTCATGTGTCCGGGGGACGAAGTATCACGTCAGGGCCACCGCCGCGCGCCTTTCCGTCGACCTGTTGGCCTTTCAGATCGCTAGCCCGGGGTCGAGCGGTCGGCAACGCCGGGGGCAGGTTTCTGGGCGGCTGACGCCTTGAGCGCTGCGGGGCATCGCTCACAACAAACCTGCCCCCGTCGTGCTCCATTTCATTCCGCCCCGTGCCGGGTGCAGCCCGCTCTCATGCCCCCGGTCTTTTCCACGATCCGTCCAACGACGATCAACGGAAAGGATCATATCATGACACTCGAACAATCCATCGACCTCGCCGAAATGCAAGCCGACATGGCCTTCGAGGCCTACCTCGCCGCCTTTGATGAAGACGCCCATCCAGAGACCCTCGACAGCCTCGAGACCGAGGCTCTGATCGCGCGCAGCCGCTACGACGACCTGTGCTCTCAGGGACTGGGTCACTGACCCAGACACCCCTGCGGGTCTTCGGATCCGCAGGGGTCTGACGTCGTCTCTCAGAAGCTCCGTGACGCCCTCAGGGGGTGTGACCCGCGCGATCCAGCGCGGGCCATTTTCGTGTGCCTGGTGCCCGATCCGTGACTGGCTCGCGCGCTCGGATTGCCTGACATCGCGTGCCGCCCGGGCGCAAGTTTCGGAAGCTTTCTCGACCTGGATGTCCTGCATCGATGAGGGTGGGACCCGTTCCATGTCGCGCCGCGGCGAGGGGTCTTGATGGCGTCCAATGCCTGCAAAAAGACACAACATGCAAAACGTAATATTGCGCAATGTGATGTATTGAATTATAAGCGAAGGAGAGAAGGAAGACGTTGGCAGGATATGGCCAATGTTTGCACATTTTGTCCGAGGGGTCTGACCTGTGCCGAGGCCAGCGAAAAACCTGAAGCTTGAAGAGCGCATCGAAGTCGCGCGGCGCTTCGCGGCGGGCGAGACCGCGAAGGACCTGGCGGCGGCGTTCGGCATCTCTCCGCGTCATGTGAACCGGCTCGCGAACGAGGAGGCGGGCGAGGGCATCGCGGTGCGCGATCCGAGCGAGACAGTGGCCTTTCGGGCGAGCCAGTCCGAGCTTGCAGCGTTTGATGCGGAGTGGCGCGCGCGGGGCTTTGCCAATCGTTCGCAGGCGCTCAATGCGGTGCTGCGCGGACGCTGCGGTTTCCTCGATGTCCCGCGTGATCTGGTGGCGGAATTCTGCGCCGCATGGCGTCAGGCGAAAGACGTGAGTGACGCCGGATTGGTGCTCGCCAAGGCGGTGCATCGCGGTCGGCTGGAGGTCTCGGAGGCGGATCGTGCGGTGCTGATCGAACTCGTTGATCTGGCGCAGTCCATGAGCCGCGACATGGGTCGGATGAAGGATGCGGCGCAGGCGCTGCGTCATCGAGAGTGGCCAGAAAAGGAAGAAGGGCAGGGGGCGGATGGCACGGTTCTGGAGGATGACCCGCCCGCGACCGGCGGCCGTCTGAGGCTGGTCAGGAATGCCTGATCCGCTCGCCCTCTACGCCTCGGTCATGGGCCGGCTCTGGGAGGATGAGCGCATCCGGGGCCAGGCCGCGGCGCGGATCGACGCGCGGCTGGCGGGTCGTCGGCAGGGGCGGAGTTTCGCGCGCGTCGGATCCTTGTCGGCGCGCAACGCGCTGAAGGCGGCGTCGGGTCAGAGCCGGGCGGCGGTGTTCAAACGGATCCGGGCGGGGGGCTGCAAGACGCGCGCCTCGCTCGGGGCGCAGATATCCTACATCAACGACAAGGCGGTCTATACCTACTCGACGATGACTAATGCGCTGACCGATGCGACGGTTCTTTCTGAGGAGCAGAAGGAAGACATCATCGAGGATTGGGCCGGGACCTGGCGCGGCTCGACCAAGCTCGGCTTCACCTCGCACATGCTGCTGTCCTTCCCGACCGACGTGACGGTCGATCAGGTGCGCGACATCGCGATGGACTGGACGGAGCATTTCTTCGAGAGCGGCGAATACGGCGACCAATGGGACTACGTCCTCGCGGTCCATGACGACCGGGCGCACAAGCACGCGCACATCATCCTGAACAATCGCGGCGTCGAAAACGGCACCTGGTTCTCTTGCTGGGCCGAAGGCGTGATGTCGCCGCAGCTGATGCGGGAGAAGCAGGCCGAGATCGCGGAACGCTACGGCGTGATGCTTGACGCCACCACCCGGCTCGAGCGCGGCATCTTCGAGAAACCCGCCGGTATCGAGGAGATCTACCGCGCCAAGGAAGAGGCGAGGCTGCCGCGCGAGATCATCATGACTGCCCAGGAATCCGCCATCGCGCAGGCTCAGGTGGTGGGCTTCGCCAAGGACTACAAGAACCTCGCCGACCTGCTGGACCGGATGGACCAGCGTCACATGGCGCGCGCCGTGCGCGGGATGGCGGACGGGCTTGGCTCGGGCACGCCGTGGAACTTCACCGAAGGAGAGATAGACATGAAGGACATCAAGACCGTCGGTGACGCGATCGACTATTCCGAGCGCACGATCGAGGCGCTGCGGCTCAAAGCCGAGGAACTGGACCCGACCGAGCGCGCCGCCTTCGAGGCCAAGGCCGCGCCGATCATCGCGGACCTCTCGCAGATGGTGCCTGACCCGGAGCTGCGCGCGCGCTTCGGCAAGCAACTCGAAGAACCCTATCCGCCGGGGGCGGGAAGCGAAGTGCTGATCGCCGCGCTGAAGTCCGGCAACGACGACGGGTTGCGCGACATGCTCGAGCGCGCCGAGGAGGTCGGAATGGACGGCGAGGAACTGGTAGCCCGGATCACTGCCGGCGGCACGCGGAACTACGGCATGGCACAGGACTGGGTCGAGCGGGACATGAACGCGGTACTGGCGAAGGACGGTCTCAGCGTGGAGACCGCGAGTGACGACCAACTCGATCGTGCGCTCGAAAAAGTCGATGGCGTGATGGACGCGCTGATGGAGCGCGCGAAAGAACTGGGCGTCGAGATTGGCCGGACCCTTGCCGATGAGGAAGAGGCGACACTGCCGCTCATCGACGACGATGACCGGACGCCCAATCCCTACCTTCAGGACCTCGCCGACATGTTGCGGGACGGCAAGCTCACCGAGGAGCAGGAAGAGACGGTCGAGCGGACCCTGCAATCCGAGCTCTTTAAGGAGTTGGGTGAGGAAGGTTTGGCCGAGCTACGCCGCGGCAACTACGAGGTGCTGGACGCGGCCCTGCCGAGCAAGCTCGACCAGATCACCGTCACGCAGGAGTTCCTTGAGATGACCTTCGATGAGACCGGCGACCAGGTCTTCACCGACCGTGCCGCCGAATTGCAGCAGGACAAGGCGACCGAGGTTGCACGACTGCGCGGGCAGCAGGAGGCCCAGGAGCTGGGACGTGATCTCGGTCGGGACCGCGGTCTCGATGACGAGATGGAATTCTG
Organism: Pacificoceanicola algae; assembly: GCF_049341065.1. Classification (NCBI taxonomy): domain Bacteria; kingdom Pseudomonadati; phylum Pseudomonadota; class Alphaproteobacteria; order Rhodobacterales; family Roseobacteraceae; genus Pacificoceanicola; species Pacificoceanicola algae. Next base: position 36,448 of record NZ_JBMPIX010000025.1, read on the forward strand.
AGGGGGATGACCACCATGACCAAGACACTTCCTCTCTGGGCCGCGCTCCTCTTCGGTGTGATCTGCGGCGCCGTCATCGGCACCATCGTCGCCGCCTTCTACCTGACCCTGGCCCTGAAAACCGGGTTTCAGAGCTTCGACATGTTGGCGCTCTGGAAGGCTAGCGCCGGCACCCGCGCGGCGCACCCCGAGGCCTTCAAGGTGGGCTTCGGTGCCGTCGGTTTTGGAGCCATCGGCCTCGGCGCGCTGGCGCTCGCCTGGACCTGGAAGAAGGAGCGCGACGATTACGGCTCGGCCCACTGGCAGACCAAGGCGGAGCTGAAAAAGAACGACATGCTGCAGGCGCCGGGCAAGGGCTTTATCTGTGGCAAGCTCGGCGCCCCGACCTCGAAGGCCGAATTCATCTCCTCGACCACGATCCCGCATGTGATGATGGTGGCCCCGACCCGAGCGGGTAAAGGGGTGGGTTTCGTGATCCCGAATCTTCTGAGCTTTGCGGGTTCGGTCGTGGTGCTCGACGTGAAGGGCGAGAACTTCGAGAAGACTGCGCGGCTTCGGGCACTGAACGGCGACGAGGTCTATCGCTTCAGCCCGTTTGATTGGGCCAATGCCACGCATCGCTACAACCCGCTCGCGCGGATCGCGAAGGCCCCGAGCTTCGCGCAGCGTTTCACCGAGGTCTCGATCCTGGCCGATCTCTTCCTCGACAAGGACAACAAGACCCTCGACACCTTCTCGGAGGCTGGCAAGTCGATCTTTGTCGCGGCTTGCCTGCTGGCGATCCAGCGCGGCACGCCGAACCTTGGCGAGGTGAACAAGATCGTCGCGGGTGGTGAATACAAGAACGCCCAATACAAGACCTATGCGGACGAGGCCGAGGAGGACATCCTGCGCGAGCTCTGGACCAACGCGGCCTCAGCCTCATCGCGCCTGCTGACCTCGAACATTCAAGCCTTGATGACAGCCGGTCTCAAGCAATGGGACAACCCGGCGGTGCGCTCGGCGACCGAGGCGAGTGACTTCGATTTCTCGACGTTCAGGAAGACCCCGCAGTCGCTCTACATCGCGGTCTCCGAGGATCACATCGCCACCCTCGCCCCGCTCCTGCGCCTGATGTTCGCCGACCTCATCGCCTCGATCCGCTTGAACGAGCCGGGCCCGGATGAGCCTTGGCCGGTCATGATGATGATCGACGAATTTCAGCAGATGGGGGCCATGCCCTATCTCGAACGCGCGATCCATTCGCTGGCGAGCTATGGTGGCCGCGTCGCGATGATTGCGCAGTCGCTCGCCTCGCTCGACCGGATCTACGGACCCGAGGGCCGTGAGAGCCTCGAGAACGGGGCAGGGCTCAAGCTCTACATCACGCCTCGCGACCAGCGCACCGTGAAGGAGGTCTCCGCCGCCGTCGGCAGCACGACCCGCGAGGCGGTCACCAGGATGTATGGGCGTAACAAAGGTTTCCTCGGCGCGACCTCGACCTCGGCACGGCTGGAAGAACGGCCTCTGCTTTCCGAGACGGAAGCGCGCCTCATGGATCCCGACGAGGTGATCATCCTCGCCTCGCCCCAGCATCCGATCAAGGCGAGCCGGATCAAGTATTACGACGATCCCTTCTTCAAGGAGATGCAGGCCCGCCAGGAGGGCAAGCCGTTCCCCTATCCGCCGAGTGTGCAGGGCGTGGGGCCCTGGGGCGGTGACGGTGGTGACGAAGCCGGCGCGGATGAGCCGTTGAAGCCAGTCGAACGCGCGCCTGTCCGGGATCGCTCGCAGCGTCGCGAAGCGCGCGCTATGAGCGTGAGGACAATGGAGGCCGGGCGCGGGCAGCCTGAGCCCGAGACGCTCGAGCGGGAAGCGGCCGTGCCGAAGGAATGGGAGGCGGCGCTCGACCGGCAGGAGAGCTTTATCGAGGAGTTGTTGGGCGGGTGAGCGTGGTCGATTGGTCCCCTATTCGTCGTAGTAGCATTTCAAGTCGCGTCGTTCTTTCAACTGGGCAGGTCGGTAGGGCTTGACCTCGCCACACTGGGCGACGGCCTTGGCACGCATGCGCTCTTCGACTGAAGGATGGAGCGGGAAGTCGTCGCCAACTGCGCGAATTCCCTTCTTCCAGCGGATGCGGAGGGGGCCAAATGCTACCATCGCGTCTTCGCGGTGCTGCAAACCCAGAGGGTCAGGGGAGCGGTTCAAGACGTTCTCGTTGATCTGGATCGACGGCACGCAGTCTTTCAATTCGTCGACCATCCAATCGAGGGCGATATCGCTCAGGCGGGACTCTGCCTCGGGATAGCTTCCACCGATGTCGCTATGGCAGCCCGGGAACCAGACCTGCTTCAACCACTTCGGCTCTCGATCTTTGGTCTCAATCGCGGCCGCCTTGGATGCCCATCCGACCCTTGGAAAGTCAGCACGGTCTTCGTCGATCGCCATGGCGTGACGGGCGTGTTGGACATCGGGATCAAGCCACTTGTCGTAGTTGCGCTTGTTCCAAGCCGCGAAATGACCCGTCTTGAGAATCTGCGGCCAATCGGTTGGGCGCCATAGCTTCAGTTTGTGCTCGGGGTCGTCCGAGAAATATTTGAAGTTGTCGAGCAACAGGGAACCAAGCTGCAAAAGAAGCGCTACTAGTAGGACGCCGAGTGGAACAACCAAAAGCCAAGACCACCCGAATGCAACGCCGGTGGCAAAAGCCGACCCGACCCCGAACGTGACGCCCCAGACCAAGGTGCGGACAACTGCCGTTCGCAGTGATGCCACCGTATCGAAGACCCCGATGAAGGTAGGCTGAACGTTGCCTTGGTTGTCTTCACCTTCAATGGGAAAGCTCGAATACTTCTTGCGGAATCGTTTGCCGAGCTCTTCACGGTTCTTGAAATAAGGATCTTGTCCGCGCGGTTTTCCAGCACCGTGATTATACACGAATTTTACAGCGTCCTTGGCGATCTTGCGCAATCCGAGACCGTGACGCGGGACCGGCGAACCATCCGGCATCTGCGTCGGAACACCGCAGAGGTTCATAACGTTTGCCAGTGCTCTGACCGTATAGGCTCCGCGAGAGAACCCAAACAGCAGCACGCGATCACCGGGCTCGTAATGGGCAATGATCTGCTCGTAGCAATCGATGATGTTGTGGTCGATGCCAGTTCCGACGGCGCTTTCAAGAATCGGCTTGATCCGGCCGAAAAATCCGCCCCGCTCTCCCGTTCCCAGGCCGGGGTCGTAAAAGGCCACTTGGTCCTTCGGGCCAATTGGTGAATCTGGGCCGGGACGCATGGCTCGATACATTTTGTAGACATTCGATAGCCGTTGGTCCGGCCTGGCGCCACCCATCTGGCCGGTTCCGTCCGAGAATATGCATATGTTCTTCGCCATGATTTAGCTTTTGCCTTCGCTCGGACGAATTTCGATTGGCTTGGGACGTCCGCCTGACCGTTTTAGGGAGAAAGGAAGAAAGCAGTCGATTTCATCGTCGGAAAAGGTCATATCTTCTAGCTTTTTCAGTCGATGTTGCGCTTCCCGGTATGCCTTACCGTCAGTCTGTGGTGCGCTTGCATAAAGGGCTGCGAGAGCCGCCTGCAGTTCGTCACGACGCTCGATTGCTGCTTCGTGCTCAAGCCTTACGAGGTCCGTCAGAAGCGAAAGATAACACTCACGGACATTCCAGAGCTTTGCAGCTGCGTCGCGGTGCTTTTGGGCGATGGCGCCTGGGTCGAAGTTTTTTAGGTAAGCGGCTACGAACAGCGTCAGGAAAGAGACCACGACGGTCGCGATCTCTACCCATTTCTGGTCACTTGCTATGACCCCGACTGCGCCGGCACTGGTAAGTGCTGAGAGCGCGATCTGGGCCATCTTGTATCTGCGCAAAGTAGCCGCGCAATGATCGGCCATACGTTCATGGGTCTTGTGGGTATAGACCACACGTCCGAAGCATTCCCTGACTTGGTCTTCAAATGCGACATCGTAGTCAGGCTGCATAGTCTTCGTCCTCGGCGTCTCGCACACGGATCGGTACACGGATCATGTCCCTTGCTATGACAACGCCACGGCTGACGGCGTAGCACTCGACGAGGTGATCGCCGCGGAAATTTGTCGTTTCTCGACGCTCGCCGCGTCCGTCGTCGCGCACGATCTGACCCCGGATCATATCGCGGCGCTCGGCTTCGTCACCTCGGTTCAGGACTTTCCAGTACAGCTCAATATCATCTGGCAGGTCCGATGTGTCGGAAAGAAAAAACCGAAGTTCTTTCTGCGGTCGGAGGATACCGTACCCTTCTAGTAGCTCACGGAGCATCGTAGGGCGGAACCCATTCTGAGTAACCTCGCAGTTGATTCGAAGATGATGGCGAATATCGACACGGAACCTGTCTTCAACAAACTGTTCAGTGTCTCTAAAGACATGGGAATACGCTGCGGACTCTCCCGCTGCGCTCTTCGTCACAGGTGCCGGATAGGCATTGCCGAATACGTCACGCCACTTTTGGCGCTCATTCTTTTGACCGCTGGCCTCGATTGCCTTAACGCACAAGTCATAGGCCTTCTTGGCCTTCGTCTCGAAGCGCTTCTTGACCCGCACTCGTTGCCGACTACCCAATGCGGCGTATTCGGATTGCTTCGGTTGATCGGCCAGAAACTTGAAAAAATCCCGGCACATCCAGTCATAATAGTAATAGCTTCGATCGTCGTATTCGTCTGTCGATTCTAGGAAATTGTACGCCAAGGTATCGATCAATAGTCCGCCCATGGCGACACCGTGTTTGTTTTTCCACGCCCTCGCCATTTTACAAAGTCGACGAAGGTTGCGGTTCTTGCGCTTGTTGGCCTCGCGCATTTCATCAATTTCTGCCTGCGGCTTAGTGATCTTCCACGATCCGCCATTCGCGGTATCTGGGTATTTGTAACTACCATCATCCTGCTTGAACGCTGGCATCACTTCTATGTGGAAGTCCTTGTAAAGGACGCGAACAACCAAACGGTCCACACGTACCGTTGTAGACGGATAGCGACGCTTGATAGCTTCTTTGGTGTCTTGGAGCAGCTTGGTCTGACCACTGTTCTTATAGTCGTCCCATTTTCCGGCGGGCATGATGTAAATCATGTCCAAGTCAGACACACCCTTGATGGCGGTCCACCGTCCGTAGGATCCAACTTGGAGGCTGTTTGCTGTCTTGGATTCGGTATCTCGGAACTGCTTGTTAAGGGCAGCTGTAACCTCGCCGTACCGTAGCGAAATAGTTTCGGCGTTATCGACCTGGATGTTTTCCAAAAACGCTTTGAAATCGTCGGAAATGCTCATTTGACCTCAACTTCTCTTCTGGAAACACACACCAAGACCGCCCGATCGCAGGGCTTGGCCTCAGCTTGCGCCCATGATTTTCTTTGCTTCTGCGATGGCTTTTGGCGAACCTTCGACATTCCAAGTCGCCTTGCCATTTCGAACCTGCTTGGTGACCTTAACTGGTTGACCTGTTTCGGGATCACAAAGGGTTCGCAGGCGTCGCTCCACCTCGCCTTCGGCCTTGGCAAGCATATCCTTCTTGATGCCGTCAAAGAACTGTTGGCTCGACATTTTGCGCCCGTTGCGTCTGAATTCTAGCATCTGCTCAACTCCCTAGTTCCCATGTCTTCTCCTGTATGTGCTTCTGCCCATCTACTCCGCGAGGAGGTTTCCAAGGCGAGATTGCTATCTTTCGCGCACAGTAGTTTTCGGGTTGGCCTTCCCGTACTTCGCCGTCACAAAACGACCACTTACAGCGCTTCGGTAGCTCCCGCCCGTGGACCCACTCTTTCCGGGCGCCTCTAGGATAGTCGTCCGTGGATGCGATTTCCCGTATGTCTTCGTGACGTAGCGACCCGACTTCGCGCTGCGGTATCCGCCGCCACCTTTTCCCTGGTTTGCCATGATCTGCCCCTTTCGTTTCCAGTGCCCGATTCTTGTTGGTCATACTTAGGATGGATGGTTAACCGCGTGTTGTCAATACAAGCACAACGACAGAATGAAATGTTGAAAATACAAACATGATGTTTGAGATATTGACACGGCAATGACAAAAATGGTAACGGAGCGCATGTCAAGGGAACTGATACACAGGGCGTTCGGTCGTGCAGTGGCGACCAGAAGGAAGCAGCAAGGCAACATGACCCAATTGGAGCTCGCTCAGAAAACGGGGCTCTCGCGTGCGTCGATTGCGAACATAGAGCGCGGTCAGCAGAATGTTGGCCTCCATCACCTTTATTCGATAGCCAACGCACTCGAAGTGTCTTCGTTATCTGACCTGCTACCTCCTCTGAGTATTGGTCAGAATAGGGAGGAAGAACCGCAAATGCGTACTAGCGAGAAACTGTCTGAGGCCAGCAAGGCAGGTGTAGAGCAACTCATCCGCAACGCTTTGAAACAGGGCGCGAAGCAGAGTACCGGACGATGAGTGCGGACAAAGAACGAGCAATCACGGCGGCGCGCAGAATACTTGAAGAGCACAATATTCAACGAGCGCCAGTTCCCGTAGAGCGCATTATCAAGAGCCGGAACATAGTGCTTGATTACGCGCCTCTGGATGAGGACTTATCGGGTATGGCCTATAGCCAAGACGGCGTTTCGATGATCGGGGTAAACGCTTTGCACCATCCCAATCGACAAAGGTTTTCGGCGGCGCATGAGCTGGCTCATCACGTATTGCATGAGGAAAGACTGCATGGCGAAGTTCACCTTTCCAAGGGGTTGCGGGCATTGAGGCGCGATCAAGTATCTTCGCAAGGCACAGACCCGTTGGAGGTCGAAGCGAATACATTCGCGTCGGAACTTCTAATGCCTCACCAACTACTGCTGGATGCTTGTGGCAAAGAGGGCTTGGATTTGGATGATGAGGCCAAGGTCGAGAAGCTCGCCAAGAAATTTCGGGTCAGCGTGTCTGCAATGAAATACCGGCTGGCCAACCTCATGTGATTTTGGTGGCCACATGCCGTTCATATTTTTTGACACTGAAACTACTGGTTTGCACGCTGGTTTCGATCAGATCGTTCAATTTGCAGCCGTCAGAACAGACAATGACCTCAACGAAACCGATCGGTTCGAATTGAGATCAAGAATCGATCCGAATGTTGTTCCGGACGTTCAGGCGATGCTTGCCAACGGTTTGTCAATTGAAGCACTGACAGACCAGCATCTTTCCACCCATTATCAAATGATGCGGGATTTGAATGAGCGGCTGCTGTCTTGGTCTCCAGCCATTTTTTTAGGATACAATTCCATAAGATTTGACGAAGAGTTTCTTCGCCATGCGTTGTATCGAACATTGCACCCTCCCTACCTTACGAGCCTTCATGGGAACGCTCGGAATGACGTTATGTCACTCGCTTTGTCCTGCTCGGCGTCTGGTGACAACGCCCTACGCGTGCCGCTCAAGGACTCAGGTGATCCAAGCTTCCGCTTGCATGATATTGCAGCGGCCAACGGAATTGCAGTGCTCAAGGCACACGATGCAATGTTCGACACACAAACAACGCTTGAGCTCTGCCGTCTTGTGAAGAAGCTGAGCCCGGATCTTTGGCGAAGGTTTGTGCGTTTCTCCAACAAAGCTTCGGTTGCCGATTTTGTTACGTCGGACGAACCCTTCGTACTTACGGAGTTTTATGGAAACAGAGCATATCACACTCCTGTAGTTTTCGTTGCAAATGAACCCGACCAACCAAATGGCATGCTTTGCTTGAGCTTGGTCGAGCCAATCGAAGAGCTCGCATCAATGTCAGATGAGCAGTTGGCAAGCTGGTTATTGAGCCCACCACGCCCAATCCGGAGAGTTCGATCAAACGCAGGTCCGACAATGATGCCACTTTGGGAAGCATCCGAGGAATTTTTCGTGGGCACCTCATGCGAAGAATTAGAGGATCGGGCCGCGCGAATTGTGGAAGACGAGGGGCTCAAAACTCGAATCGAGCGAGTCTTCTCAGAAAACCGTGCGCAGTATCCTGAGCCAGGTCATGTTGAAGAGATGTTGTACACCAAGTTTTCAAGTCGGAACGACGCTACGCTGTGTGATCGGTTCCACAGCGCTCCTTGGAGCGAACGGCACGCAATCGCACAGTCCTTCGAAGATGACCGACTCAAAGAACTAGCGCTGCGCATTTGCCACTTTGAATGCCGTTCTGCACTCGCACCCGAGTTGGTGCAGGCGATGGATGTCGATCTCGCGCATCGACTTATGTCTACCGACGCTCGGCCTCCGTCGGTTGAGCGGGCCCTAAAGAAAGTCGAAGAGGGGCGCCCGAGTTCCGAGTGTGAAGTGAGCGATATCGGGCTGCTGGAAGGCTATGGGGCCTTTCTTTCTGAGCGTCGGATAAAAATTATGAGGTTTCTTGAGGCGCAATAGGAGGCTGTACCGGTTCGTTGGGAAACCGTTGTATCGTATCATGGAATGGCGACATTCCACTCCATAGGCGCGACGCCTCACCTACTCGGCAAATAAAACTCCGTAATCCCCCGCTTCCCCTCGGCCCGCCCCAGCTGGACGATCACATCGATGGACTTCCGGATGTATTCCCGCACCTCGGCGAATATCAGCGGCGTCCCGGCCTGCAGCACCATGATTGCCAGCCGGTCGATGGCGAGTTCCGCGGTTTCGGCGTGGATCGTCGACACCGACCCGCCATGGCCGGTGTTGATCGCCTCAAGATAGGTCAGGGCTTCGGCACCGCGCAACTCGCCGACGATGATCCGGTCGGGGCGCATGCGGAGGGAGGCTTGGAGAAGGGCGTTGGCGCTGCGTTGCGAACCGGCGCCGCGGTCGGCCAGAAGAGCGACGGTGTTCGGCTGGCCGGGAAAGAGCTCGAAGGCGTCCTCGATGGTGATCAGCCGCTCGTGTTCACTGACATGGGTCAGGAGATGGCGGGCGAAAGTGGTCTTGCCGGTCGAGGTGCCGCCACTGATCAAGACGTTGAGCCGCGCCTTGACCAGGGTCTGAAGTGCTGCCTTAAGGTTTTCTTCGGCGAGTGTGGAGATGTTCTTCATCTTCTCGGCGCGGAGCGCATCGAGCGAGACGGCCTTGCCGAAGAGATAGGCCGGGGCGTAGTCCCGGACGCTGCCTGAGGCGAAGAGGCGGATGGTGATCGAAGCCCCGCGATCGATGGTGGGCGGTACGGCGACCTGGACCCGAAGCGGGCGGCCCGCATATTCCACCTTGCCAGAGACAAGGGGGTTCTTTTCAGAAACGCGGGCCTTGGCAACGCCGACAATGGTCTGGGCCATGTTGAGGGCTGTGGTGCGATCCACGGTCTGGCCTTCGTGGCGCATGGTGGCGTCGCCCGCAACCTCGAGCCAGACCTTGCCGTCCGGATTGATCGCGATCTCGACCACGTCGTCGCGCCGCAAGAGGTCGCGGAACGGGTCAAGATAGCGCTCGAGGTAGGAGGCTGGTGACGCCTGCTCCATCAGTAAATCACCACATCTCTGTCCACGAGCACGGTGACCGAGGCCCCCTGATCGACATAGATCGTGGGCGCAATCGAGACCTGATCGGCGATGACGGACCCGACCGCGTCCTGCAGGTCGCTGCCGACATCGCCCAGGACGATGCTGGTGGTTTCGTTGTTGCTGCTCTCGGCTGCCACTGCAGGCGCCGCCCCGATCACGGAAATCAGCGCCGCCCCCCCGAAGCGCGCGGCGAACTTCGTATCGACAAGACCAGTTAGCCCCGAGCGACCGAGTTGGTCTCCGCCCACGGCGGCGATTTCCATCGAGGTGCCATCCGGGGTCAGGACACGGGTCCAGAGAATGAGGATGCGCTTCTGGTGCATCTCGATCCCGGAGCGGTATTGGCCAAAAAGGCGGGAACCCCGGGGGATCAGGATCTGGTGCCCTGAAAACGCCGGAACCGGCTCAGAGACGACCGCGACGACAGACCCGGGCAGATCGCTGTTGATGGCGGTCTGGAGCGCCGCCTGGATGACGGACCCTTGGGTCAGGGTGCGCTCAGGGTAAGCGAGGCGGGTGGCTTCCTGCACCTCGAGCGGGCGGGCGGTCTGCAGGAATTGCTCATTGCCCGAAAGCACGGGTCCCCCGGTGCCTGCGGCCGCCGGATCGGCCACCGCCGCGCCACTTTGGCCGCCACGCGGACCGTCGGCATAGACCACGGCGGGGGATTTGATCTGCGCGGTCAGAAGCTCTTCGGCGATCCGCTCGGCCTCGCGCTGACGCTGTTCCTCTTCTTGCCTGCGGCGTTCCTCGAGCAGGCGCTGGTCAGCAATCAGCCCCTCACGGTCGAGCTCGGCCTCGAGCCCTTCCCGCTGCGCCCGTTCGGCATCTAGCATGGCTTGCAACCCGGCGATACGGGACTCGGTCTGGCGCTGCAGGTTGGCAAGCTCAACTTCTTTTGCGGCAAGCGTTGCTTCGAGTGCTGCCTTCTGCTCGTCGAAGGCTTCGCGCAGGTCCGCGACGGCGGATTGGATTTCCGAGTTGCGGGCGGCCTGGCTGGCGGCGAGAGCTTCGCGGAGTTTGGCGATCTCGGCCAGCACTTCGGCGTTCGGTTCCGGGGCAGGGGCCGCGGGCACGTCGAGTGCTTCCTCGACGGCGATCAGCGCGTCATTGACCCGTTGCTCGGTCTCGTCGGGTGGAAACTCCAGCCGCCCGCCGGTGCCGGGGCGGCGGTCCTGGAAGGTCTCGACATCGGAGGTCTCGAGTGCGCTGTCGCCCTCCTGCAGGCCGGTGGCCAGGAAATACGCGACCCCGGCACCGCCAAGGGCGAGGGCGGCGGCGAAGGCACCGACCCCGAGGCTGTTGCCACGGCGTTTGGATTTACCGCGCTGGCTGAATTGATCGAGACGGTCCTGCAGATCGGGAGGGGTTTGATCGGCCATGGTCAGTTGCTCACGTAGATGGCGCTCTCGTCGCGCATAGCACAGATCGCCTCGTCGCCGATGCGCAGCGTCCAGTAGGTGTTCACCCCGAGCACCCGGACGGTGTTGCCTTGTTGGGTCCAGTTGACGGTGCGCTCACGGCCCTGGTCATCGGCCTTGAAGAGGGCGGGTTGGCGACCGTTCTCCGGGAAGACGAAATACGTATAGCGCCCGTCGTCATAGATATGGCTGGGGCGGAAGTCGCCCTCGCCCGAGACGCGGTAGTTGTAGTTGCGCGGCGCCTCAATGCCCTTGGGCTGGGTAGCCGCCGTCGCGCGGCGTTCCTCGTCGGGGTAACGGAAGCGCACCTCGAAGAACATTCCGGTGCGGTTCGGAATCGAACCCTCGCGCAGATGGAAAGAGTAGGTGCGTCGGTTGGTGATGACCGTCATGTTGGTCGAGGCCTGCGCCACATGTGGTTTGATCGTCAGCACATTGCCAAGTTCGGGGATCGGATCGACCTGGAAGCTCTCGGTGTCGCCGACGATCACCGCCTCGAACCGCTCGCCCGCCCCGAAATGAATCGTCGTCGAATGTCGAAGATCGGTTTCGATCCGGTAGACCTGGTTTTCATTATAAACGGCGGTGCGGATGCGGATGTCGAGCGGACCGCCTTGCGGCGTGGCCTCGGCGAGGGCGGCAACAGGAAGGGCAAGCGCCAGGAGGAGCGCGGGCAGGGATTTCATCTTGGTCAGTTCTCCAGGGTCTCGGCGTCGACGCGGTAGGAGGTCACCACGAAGCCCAAGGGGTTGGCCCAGACGTCCTGAAGGCGCTGGCGGGTTTCGGGTTGGAAGTCGTAGCCGACGGTGGCCACGTAAGACCGGGTGACGGTGCGGGTGTCGCGGGGACGGCGCAGCGTGCGGGTGAAGCGGACCTGGGCCACGCCGCGCTCGATCTGGTTCACGGACTTGATGACCACCTCGATCTTGGCGTCGCGCCCGTAGACGGTGATCGGGTAGTCTTCATTGGTGGACGACCAGAGATCGCGTAGCGTGCGCGCGGCATCGCCGTCGGAGCGGTCGAGCACCGAGTTGATGCGCTGCTCGCCATCGGTCAGGTCATAGGTCTCGCGATCGTCGACGTAAGATACGAGATTGGCCTGGATGATGGCGTCGCTCTCAGAGAGCGTCAGTGCCTGCACCGCCGCGACCCGGTCCATCTCGCCGGTCTTCTTGTCGACCACGACCACGAAGGTTTCAGTCGATTTGAGGGGAAAAAGACTCGCGCCCGCGACCATGCCGGCCACGCCGACCAGCACCCCTGCTGCCGCGACAAACCATGCAAAGCGCTCGCGTCGCCTTGGCCCGTAGATGAAATCCGCCTCGAAAGCGTCGCGGTCAGGCGAGGTGGAACTGGTCACAAGCTTCTTCACGTCAGTCGTCTTTCACATCAGGGTTTGCGGAAGGATTTGGCGGCGGAGAGGAGCGCGCCGGGGCTTTGGCGAATCATCTCGCCGGTCTTCACCACGCCCGCATTGGCCATCTGGTTCAGCTCATGTGGGGATTTGCCGGTGACAAGACGTGAGGTTGCGCCAGTGCCATACTCCCGCGTGTTCACAAAACCCTGGCGGGCGAGACCGGTCAGACCCGCGGCGTTGGAGGCAATGCCGACGACACCGGTGAGGTTTGAGGCGATGTAGGGCACCGAGGCCATGATCCCGGCGCTGAGGATTAGGATCACGAGAAAGGGCAGAATGAGGCTGACGGTCTCGACATCGCCCGGATCGGCGGAGGCGTCGCCTATGGCCTCGGCGATGGCGACGATGATGCCCGCGGCCCCGGCGGCGGCGACGGGCATGAGCGCGTAGCCGATGGTGGCGCGGGTCCAGGCCTCGAAGAGGGACTGGGTCGGTTTGAAGAGCGAAGTCACGATCATGAAGGGGGCGATCACGATCATCAGCGCGAAAACGATGCGGGCGAAGGCGATGATCCCGGCGGTTACGGCGGCAAAGACGGCGGAAAGGACGAAGAAGATGGCACCGAGGACCGCGCCGAAGACCCAGCCTGCGCGGTCGCCGATCGTATCGCCATAGGCGGTGATGCGGGCAACCATGTTGTCGAGGCTCTCATAGACCCCGGCTTCGTCGCCCGAGCCGGTGAGCGCGAGGATCGAGGCGCCGACGGAGTCGGGGACTTCTGTGACGATGCCATAGATGACGCTGAAGTTGTCCCAGCTCTGCGCGAAGATCCCTACGAGTGCCACCTTGATCCCGAAGGCAAAACCGGTGCCGAAGGGCAGGGGGCGGAGCTGCATCACCGCGTTGATCCCGAGAAGGACGACAAGGAGGGTCGCGCCCGCCGAGATGACATTGCCGACCGAGGCCGCCGAGGAGACAAAGCCGTCCTGCGCCACGGTGTTCACCGCAGCGTCGACCTGGCCGAGGATGTCGCGAATGACCCCCATTTACTCGGCACATGCCTCCGTAACCTGGGCTTCCAGCGCATCGGCTTTGGCGTAGAGATCCAGCACTTTGAACGGCAGGCGTGGGTTGTTCGAGGTCTGGAACCGGGGCAGGGCGGTGAGCGCCTGATGCCAGGTGAACTGACTCAGCAGGCAGGTGCAGGTTTCCGAAACGAGCGCTTCTTCGGCGATCAGGATGCGCAGGATGGCGCGGTAGCCATTGCGCAGGTACGCGGTCTCGGCCAGATCGGCGGGCGGTTTCGGGACGCGGCAGTCGTCGGCCTCGTCCCGCGCGACGACCATCGAGCTGAAGGGCGTGTCGCCGGATGGTTCGGTGTTCGGGGTCTTGGCCAGTGCGGCACTGTGAAGTGCGGCCAAGACAAGAGCGGCAAGACCAAGAGCCCGAACTGAAGCCAACTTGTGGGTCATGGACATTCTCATGGATCCACCGCCATCGAGCGGAACTTGCGCTCATCGGCGAGGGTCGCAGCATCGACGACGCCGAGCTGGCCAGCGCTGACGCCTTGCGCCGCTTCCAGCCGCCAGATCTGGGTCAGGATGATGCCAAGCTCGGCGGTGACGCGGGTGTTGAGATCAACCGCGGCTTTGAGGCCGTCCTGATCATCGATCAGCCCGACCATGGTCTCGAGCCGCTCGAGGCTTTGACCGGCCTCTTCATGACTTTCCTGCGCGGCGACCGACAACATGGCGCTGGCCCCGGCCGAGGCGGCAATCCGGTTGTCGGTAGGCTGGTCGGAGCCTGAGAGTGTCCCCAGGCGTTCCGACGTGAAACCGCTGCCAGAGAGCACCCGCTCGACCGAGGCCGAGAGTTCCGCGCCCGGATTGAAGCCGCTCAGGAAATCGCCGCTGGCCAAAGACTGCGCGGTATTGAGGGGCGCGACCAGCTTGCCGCGCAGCGCGCGGAACTCTTCGACAGTGGCGAAAAGTTCACCTAACCCGCTGCCCTCGATCAGCGAGGTCAGTTGCGCCTCGAGGTTGGTAAGCTGCGACAGCTGGGTTTCCAACTCCAGCCGCATGGTGGCGAGCTGCTGCATCTGGACGTTCAGGTCCTCGGCCATGTGCTCGAGCTGGGCCACAAGCTGACCAAGCTGCGATCCATCGAAAGTCGGGACACCTTGGGCTGTTGCGGGCGAGGCGAGCCTGAGTGCTGTGACCGCAGCCACGGTCAGGAGAAGATGTCTCATTCGGGAACTCCCATCTGCATGAAGTCGCGCTCGGCCAGCCGGTCGGCGACGAGGTGTTGCGCGTATGCCGCCTCGCGTTGCTGGTTTGCTGCCATCAGCCGGACACGAAGATTGAGGATGCGGCCGATCTCGGCCTTGGCGTAGGTATTGAGTTCCCAGGCCGCCTTGGCATTGGGCTGGGCATCGATCTGCAGGATGATCGCGCGCAGGCGATTGATGACCTGTTCGGTCGTGGCGGAACTGTCTGCGGCGTAATAGACGCCCGCCTCGGAGATGCTGGCATATTCGGCGAGGGCAAAGTCCGAGGGCGAGAGCGTGCCAAGCGCGTCGGCGCCCCCCACCACGGCCAGATATTCGTTGTAGAACTTTGAGATGTTGCGCACGTAGCCTTGGGTCTCGGCGAAGGGCGGCACGCCGCCAAATTCGATGACCCGGCCAGGGCCCGCGTTATAAGCCGCGAGCGCATGGGGGATATTGCCGAAACGGTTGAGCTGGGTCGTGATATAGCGCGCGCCGCCGCGGAGGTTGTCCTTCACATCATACCGGTCGACGCCGAGATCGGAAGCGGTGCCGGGCATGAGTTGGGTGAGGCCATAGGCCCCGACCGGGCTTTCGGCAGCGACGTTGAAGCGGCTCTCCTGCTTGATCAGGGCCTGGAAGAGGCAGCGCCACTGGGTGGCCGAGAGCCCGGCCCGGGCGACGCCGGGGGCGCCTGCGAACTCGCCGGCGACCTCGACGATCATCATCTCGACCGTCTCGCGGCCCTCGCCGAAGAGGCGGCTGTTCATCGGGCTTGGGTCGGTATTGGGATAGACAGCCGCCACCCCGAAATCCGCATTGCCCTCAAGCGCGCGGATATCGAAGCCGGGGCCGGTGATTGCAGAGGTCATCTCCTCGAGGACGCGGAGTTGGTCGGCCTGGACATCGGCCAGAGTGGACTCCGTCCGATCCTTGTCCTGCTGGACGCCCAGATCTTCGGCGAGCGCCGTCACCCGCGCTATGGCGCGGCCGATCGCGGAATTGTCCTGCGTCGGCACGCCTTGGGCGAGCGCGGGCAGCGCACCGAGGCCGAGGCAGAGCCCGGCGGATATGATCGCGGCACGGCTCATTCCGGACGCGGCAGGGGCTCGAAGCTGCAGTCAGACTTTGCAGCCTGCTGGACCGGAGCGCCTATGGTCGAGAAGGAAAGCGCGGAGCGCGTCACCTGTGGCTCGCCATTGCGCCCGAAGCAGGGCGAGGTCTGTTCGGTGTATTTCTCGCAAGCCGAGAGAAGGCCTGCGGCGGCGCAAAGCGCGAGAAGGTGTTTCGAACTCATATCACATGTCTCCAGAAATCGGGATTGGCGCGCCAATCAGCAGGCACGCGCGCCTCGCCGGTGGCGCCGCCGCCAAGGATGGGGAGGAGGTCGCCCAAGGCGGAGAGGTCCGCATCGACAAAGACGCTATCGCCCGCCGAGCGCACGAGCGCGATGCGCTGGCCGATGGTCGGCTGGATGAGTAGGGTCGCCTCCTTGGCGTTCACCCGCAGGAAGTCGTAATCCGAGATGGTGGCGCGGTCGTTCGGGAAGAGGATCTGGGTCGGCACCGTCTCGACGATGGTCTTGCCAACGCGGCTGTCGCGCAGCTGGCTCGGATACTGCGTCATCATGATCACGACGCAGTTCATCTTGCGCAGCGTTACCAGCCAGTTCTCCAGCCGTGCCCCGAAGTAGGGATCGTCGAGAAGCTTCCAGGCTTCGTCGAGCACGATGATGGTGGGGCGGCGATCCTCGACCACGCGTTCGATCTGGCGGAAGATGTAGGAGAGCACCGCCATGCGCTCGGTGGTCATGTCGAGGATTTCGGTCATGTCGAAGCCAATGATGTCGGAGGCCAGTTCAAGCCCGGCACCGTATTCCGGCTCATCGAACACCCATCCGTAGCGGCCGCCCGGGGCCCATTCGGCGACGCGGGACTGCAGCTCGCCATCGTCATCAAGCGACTGGAACAGCGTCTCGAAACTCGCGAAGCGTCTTAGCGAGCCCTCGGCATGGGCATTTTGCGCGACAGCACTCTGGATGTGTCGTGACTGCTCGCCGGTGAGGGTTCCGTTGCGTGTGAGAAGTGTCGCAAGCCAATCCGAGAGCCAGGCGCGGCCACGTTCGTCGATTTCGGTATCGAGCGGGTTCAGGCCCGTGGGCACGCCCGCGCGGATTTCGTTGTAGCGGCCGCCAAGGGCGCGGACCGCCATCTCGAGGCCGCGATCCTTGTCGAAGAAGAAAAGCCGCGCGCCGACCCGTTGCGCTTGGGCTGCGAGGAAAGCCGTGGTCAGTGTCTTGCCGGTGCCGGTGCGTCCCAGAACCAGCGTATGGCCGACGGTCGGTTCCTTGCCGGGGCTGCCCGCCTCGTGGAAATTGAAGCGATAACCGGAGGTGCCGACCGTCGGCAGGACCGAAATGGTATGACCCCAGGGCGACTGGTCACGTCCGCGTCCCTCGACGCTGCCATGAAGCGCCGCGAAATCCGCGAAATTGATCGAGGAGATCGGCGTCTTGCGCGCCCGGTAGCCGAAGTTGCCGGGCGATTGCGCGAAGTAGGTGGCTTTCAGCGCCATGTTCTCGCGCACGATGACAGACATGATCTCCTGGCCCACGCGTTTGATCTGGGCGGCGGCGCGTTCGAGCGTGTCGCGGTCTGGGGCATAGACGGCGATCGAGAGGTGATGATCGCCAAAGGCGATGCGCCCCGCCTCCTGGTCATCGGCGGCCTGACCCAGCTGTTCGCGCAGGGAGACGGCGGCATCGTCGGAAGCCTGCATCTGGCGGATGATCCGCTGTATCCGCTCGGCCATAATATTGTTCGGGATCGGGCTGAAGGAATTCGTCAGCACGATGTCGAGCGGCAGGTCGAGCGCGTCGAGCAGCGTCACATCGGTCAATGCCGGGTAGGTCTTCATCGAAAAGAGCGCGCCGTATTTGACCTGACCGGTCACGGCGTCGGTGAGGGTGACAACGTCGCCGTCGAAGGTCGCGCGGCAATTGCTCAAGGTATGCGAGAGGGGCAGGGCGCTTTGCCCGAAGGCGATGGGGGAGAAGCTGCCTGCGTTCAGCGTGTTGAGGTAGCCCAGCCACTCGCCGCCCGATTTCGTGAGCCTGACGGGGTTGGCCGAGGCAAGCGCAACCTCGAAGAAGCCCATGACCTCGTTCAATTCCTGCATCCGTGTCGCGCGGTCCTTGACCCAAGCCTTGCGGGCCAGCGCGCGCAGGAGCGGAATGCGCGCCGAAATGTCGGGCCGCCTGATGACGCTGAGATAGAGCTGGCGCTTGGCCGGTCGCAGGTCTTTGACATGGGCCTGCCAGCGCGCGTCGATCGCGGCTGCGAAACTGTCTCCCTCGATAGGGCGCATGCCGAGATCCTGCGGCACGGAGATCCGGTGGACGTAGAAACCGAAGGCGTTGCCGGTCTGGGCGACGATGGCTGCGACCGCGCGTTTGAGCGCATCGAGCCGGGCATCCTCGGTGGTCATCGGGTTCAGCCCGTCGAGGCGCAGGGTCGCCAGGAGATCGCCCTCGCGCAGGACCATGACATCGTCATCGGCGAGGGCAAAATACGGCAGGTGTTCGGCGAGATAGCTCTCCCGCGCGAACGCCCCGCCGCCCGCTTGATGCAGGGCTGTTCCGTGAGTGGAAAGAGTGCCTGCATCAAGCGCCAAAGCTGTCACCTCCGTGAAGCTGGCGGTTCTTCGTTGGGCGCACCGAGCCGTAGGAAACGCGCAGCACTTCGAAGAAATGTGGCTCGCGGTC
Source organism: Pacificoceanicola algae (assembly GCF_049341065.1). Classification (NCBI taxonomy): domain Bacteria; kingdom Pseudomonadati; phylum Pseudomonadota; class Alphaproteobacteria; order Rhodobacterales; family Roseobacteraceae; genus Pacificoceanicola; species Pacificoceanicola algae. The sequence continues at coordinate 54,715 of NZ_JBMPIX010000025.1, forward strand.
GGCGACGAACCAGAGGATCGGATAGGCGACGAGCCCGATCAGGAAGAAGATCATCGACTTCGTCCAGATGAACGGCAGAACGACCCCGGTCGCCAGCACCACGAGGTATCCGACGGGGAGGCCCAGATACTTGGGCGGACGGGCGAGGCCCAGAAAAAGGGGGGATCGTTCTGCCACTGCTTTACTCGGATCTCAGGAGAAGCCGTCAACGATGGTGCCGGCCGAGAAGATCAGCACGATCCCGATGATGACCGAGGCAAACCAGCCCCAGTTGAGCCGCCCCATCATGCACATGAAACCGGTGCCGATGACCGCGAGCGTGGCGACCGCGATCCCGATCGGACCGGTCAGGGCAGCCTCAACGGTTTCCAGCATGGTCTGGATCGGTGACAAGTCTTGCGCGAGGGCTGGCGTTGCGAAAGCCGCCAAGGTTGTGGCGACAGGCAAGAGGCGGCTGAGGCGATGTCGGAGCATGCGAAGTTTCCTTGTTTTACTGAAGATCGATGAGGACGGGCGCGCGGGCTGGAACACCGTCTGCGACGCGGATGTCCGGAGCGGAAACAGGCTTACCTGCCAGCCGGGACCGGATCCGATGGATGCGCGCGATATAGTCGCGGGTCTCGGTGAAAGGCGGGACGCCTGAATACTCGATCACGCGGTGCGGCCCGGCATTATAGGCTGCGAGCGCCAGGTCGATGTCCTTGAACGTGGCGAGCTGCGCGAGCAGATAGCGCGCCGCGCCATCGAGGTTCTGGGAGGGATCGCGCGGATCGACTCCGAGGCCGCGGGCCGTGTCTGGCATCAGCTGGCCGAGACCATAGGCGCCCTTGGGGCTGACGGCAGTTGGGTTGTAGCTGCTTTCGGCCTCGACCAGTGCTCGGAACAGGACCTGCCAGTCGTTGGCGCGCAGATTAACCTGGCGCAGGGCACGGTTCCCCTGATGGCGATCAGCAGTCGTCCGGATCAGGGAGAGGATGTCGTCGCGTCCGGACGGCGGCGTGGCGACCAGCGAGGCCAGAACCACTTCGGCCTCAGCGCTATCATCCAGCCCCGCCCAGGCAGGCCTCGCGCCGTGGAAAGTCCAGCCCGAGGTCCGGGCCGTGCCGTCGCGACCGAAGGCGATGACGTCAGCCGCGCTCCTCGAGGGTGATGCTGTAGTCAGGACCAAAGCGCAGATCGCGCCCGTCACCGAACTCGAGATGATGTTTGAAGAGCCCCGGCCATATGTTGAAATACCGCGGCTCAGGTCCGTGTGGGGTGATCCGGGTCGAGACCAGAATGGCTTCCGGCTCGCCCGCGCGCAGGTAGATGCACTGGTAGCGCGGCTTGCCATCGTCCGTGAACCCTACGAGTTCATACCGGCAGCGGAACGCGATGCCTTCTTCTTGAAGGTCTTTCACACCATCGATGGTGATCAGGATCTGGTTGCGCGCTATCGGCATGTTCGGACTCTCCCCACGAGAGCCCTTCTACTTCACGACACTAAGGCCATAAAGACATATAGAGTCAATACGACATATTGCAGAAAAAAACAAATTGCACGATAGTTGCCGCAACTTTTGCGGGAGAGTGACATGAAACGGCAGGCGATGGCGGCGATAATCGGGGTGTTTGGTGCTCTTGGGGTGCCGGTGAAGGCGCAGGCCTATGATATCGACTGCGCCATCATGCTCTGCATGGCGGGTGGTTTCCCACCGAGTGCCGTCTGCGCGCGGGCCTATCGCACGATGATTCGTCGGATCACACCCTGGCCGAGCCTGCCGCCTTTCGGGGTCTGCACCTTTGCCCATGTGCCGGTCGAGCTGGGTGGGCCCGGCGGAGAGGGCGAGCTCGATACAAACTTGCCGGAGTATGAATGGCTGAACCGCACTCATGTGATCTGGTTCACCGGGCGCTCCTACGAGCCGCGCGACGAACCGCGCCAGTGGGACTGGTCGATCCGCTCCTGCGATCGCGAAAACCGGACCTGCCGCTACATCCAGCGGGTCTACGGTTCCCACACGCCCTGGCCCGCGACATTCGTCTCCGAAAGCGGGCAGGAAATCGCCTACCCGACCAGCGGAGGCCTATGGCACTTCTATTCCCGCAGCATCATGGTCGAATACGGCGACTACGAGGGCAACATGGGCCACTCGGAGTGGTTCTCCTACTGATTCGGATCGCCCGATGCCTTCAGCGAAATGGGGCGAAGCTCGGCAAGGCAGGTATCATAGCCATCAGGATCGACATGCCAGCGGCGGCTCACCGAGCCATCATTCCAACGGTAATCGGTGAACAGGTGAATCTCCTGCGCACCGTCGTTCAGAAACCCTTCCTGGAAAGGCCAGCCTGTCTTTCTCTTCGCCATGTAACCGCGCCACTCGTACCGTTCTTGCCGTTCTGTCTTTCGTAATCGGGGCGGGATCAAAGCCTCGGGAAGCGGATTAGCGCTTCGCGAAAAGCTCTTCGGGATCGACGTTTAGCGCCCGGGCGATGCGTTCGAGAAGATCGAGGGAGGCTGCGAACTTCGAGTTCTCGAGCCTGCCCATGTGACCGCGGCTTACGTTGGCCTGATGAGCAAGCGCTTCCTGGCTGAGGCCGCGGGCGCGTCTCAAGTCCTGGATGTTCAATGCTACACGGTCCCGCAAGTTCATGCCCGCGAAACGGACACGGTGCACGAAATATCGCCACGCGATATATGTTACATTCGAAGATGAGGGAGCAGAAAAATCGAAAATCGGTGCTTAGAGACAGAGGACCAATGTGCATGCAGTTCCGGGTACTTGGTGTTGCAAATGCTACTAGGGCGAGTAGCGATGACCGTCAATACACCATGACACGAAACAGCGTCAGTCACGCATAATGAAGTTTATGTTAAATACCATGATTGCTGGTCTGGGAGAGTACCGTAAAGTGTGGGGCAGTTGAATTT
>NZ_JBMPIX010000026.1:0-56575 GCF_049341065.1 Pacificoceanicola algae
CGCAGCACCGCTGCAACTCAGACGCCGTATACATGGCCGCACCCGACCAAACGCCAGAACCAACCGATCAACCCTTGACCCGCGGGAGCCATCCATACACGGTCCGAGCGGAGCGTCTGGCTGGCCTCTTCCATCGAGGGGCTGATGCCATCGACGACTCCGATCAGGACAAGGAAGGAAATCGGCGTAAAGCTGAGCATCTGGGCAATCCAGATCCCTGTCAGCCCGTACAGCCAACGCCCCAGTTCCCAGCCTGTTGCGGATTCAATCCAATGCGTGACGATGCCGGCCCGGCCCAGCATCATGGTCAGTGCAAGGCCAACCACAAAGGGCGGCGTGATGATTGGCAGCACCGTCAGCAACCGCAGCGATTTCTTGAAGCGAAACCCTGTGCGCGTGGCGACCAGCGCAAAAGCCAGCCCCAGCAACGTCGTACCAGTTGCGGTGCAAATTGCCAGAAAGAAAGTCCGCCAGGCCACGCCACAATTGCCGCCGACAAGGCAGGCCAGTGACCAGATCTTCGGGTCGATGATATTGCGGCGTACGCCTTCGGAGGAAAAGGACCCGTCGAATTCCTGAAACGCGCCCGCGAACATCGATACCAGCGGATAAAACACAAAGGTGGCAACCAGCAGCACCAGTACCGTGATCGCGCCCAGAACAAAGGCATCGCCCTTGAGCGCGCCGCGTTCAGCCTGACCAAAAGCGATCATCAGCGCAAAAATCAGCCCCAGAACCACAGCCCCTGTGCCAAAAGCCGGTTGACCCGTGACATCTCCAAAGGTGGCCTCGAGCAGACCCCAGTTCCAACCGCGCAGGCCGACCGACAGGCCTTCGATCAGCAGCCAAAGCAGTCCCAGCGCTCCAATCCAGGTGAGCGCCCGGCCTCGGGCCGCGCCCGGTTCTCGCGTGGCGCGCAGAAACATGGCCGCCGCGCATAGGGCCAGCACCGGCCACAGTTGCCACCGCCCCGAGGCCGCCTGCACCAGTCCCGGCCACAATTTGTCCGAGCTGATGAAATCGGCCAGCCAGTCAAAGCCGAAAAAGCCGGAACGGGCGCGATACCAAGGCAGCGCAATCAGCGCAAAGACCCCGGCCGCAAGGATCATGTCGAGCCTGCGGTTGTCTTTCATGTGTTCTCGCCGGTGATGGGACAGGGGCAAAGGGGGCGCCGCCGCTTGGGCCGCGCCGCCCTTGGTTTGACCTTACTCGATCGGCATGCTGCCGACTTCTGCATCCCAACGGGCCAGCAGGGCTTTGCGCCGCTCGGACGAGCCGTATTCGGCAAAGTCATAGTCGATCAGCTTGATGGTCGACAGGTCGGGTGCCTCTTTTGGCGGCGTCGCGCTGGCATTCGACGGAATCTGGAAGGATCCGGCATCGGGCATCATGCTTTGCACTTCTGCCGTCAGCACCCAGTCGTAAAAGGCCTTGGCCTCGTCCGGGTTCTGCGCGCCTTCGACCATCGACATCGAGCCGATTTCATAGCCGGTGCCCTCGCAGGGAGAGCCGACACCAACAGGAAAACCCGCCACGGCCTGCGCAACGGCGTCGTGCTGGAAGACGATGCCCAGACCGGTTTCACCGCGCGCCGCTGCCTTCACCGGGGCGGAGCCCGATTTGGTGTATTGCGACACGTTGGCGTGCATCTTTTTGAGAAAATCAAAGGCTTCGTCTTCGCCCATCAACTGGACCAGCGTGGCCAAAGTCGTATAGGCGGTGCCCGAAGAATTCGGATCGGCGATCTGGATTTCACCCTTTAGCGCCGGATCCAGCAGATCGGCCCAACATTTCGGCGGCGTGATGCCTTTGGCCTCGAAAATCTCGGTGTTGTAGCCCCAACCAAGCGCGCCGGAATAGACGCCGACGGTGTGATAGCCGGACACTTTGGCCTGCCCTTGCGCCCAATCCTGTAGCTTGTCGAGCATCGGCGACTTGTACTCGGCGCTCAGCCCGTCTGAGGCGGCCTGAAGATGTGGATCGCCAGTGCCGCCCCACCACAGGTCGGTCTGGGGGTTGCGCGCCTCGGCGCGGATCTTGGCAAAGGCTTCGCCAGATGACAGGCGCACCATGTTCACATCAATGTCGGAATGGCTTGCTTCAAATTCACTTACCAGCTTTTCGCAGATCACCACGTCGGCCGAGCAGATCAGGTTCAATTCCCCTGCCATCGCACCCACCGGCAAAACGGCAGCACCGCCCAGAAGGGCGAGTTTCAGTTTGTTCATAATGTCCTCCCTTGACCTCAAATGAGGCGGTGTTTTGCACACCTGTGCAGCAGCTTGCGAGTCGAATCGCACGTTGTCAACAAAAGTCTCCTGAGCTATCAACCCCGGGGTTTACGTTGATCGGTGCAAAGCTGATCACGGTCAGCGAGTCAGGGGAACAAGATGGCGCGCGTGCAAGTCAGCGCAAAGGATGTGGCCGAATTGGCAGGGGTTTCCCGCGCGGCGGTGTCCCGCAGTTTCACCCCCGGCGCCAGCGTTTCCGCCGAAACCCGTGCCAAGGTGCACGCGGCCGCAGAGACCTTGGGTTATCAGGTCAATCACTTGGCGCGCGGGTTGATCACCTCTCAGACGGGGATCGTTGCGTTGATCGCGGCCGAGATCGGGACGCCGTATCGCTCGGCCCTGTTGGCCGCGCTTTCCGAGACCTTGCAAGAGGCGGGAAAGGTCGGATTGCTGATCAACACCGACCGCTCGGATGAAAGCGTTGCGCAGGCGTTGCGGCAGGCCATCGGCTATCGCACTGATGCAGCCATCGTGTTGTCGGGGATGCCAGACACTTCGCTGGCCGAAACCTGTCTGCGCAATGGCATGCGTCTTGTGGTCATCAACCGCGATGAAGAGCGTCAGGGTTCGACCCGGATCCGGCTGGATGACGAGGCCGCGGGCCGGCAGGCCTTTGCGTCGTTGGCGGCGGCGGGCTGTCGGCGGTTGGCTTTGGCGACGTCGCTGGCAGGCACACCCAGTCTTGAAAGCCGCTGCGCAGGGTTCCGCGCCGCTGCCAGCGAAGCCGGCGTCACGCTGCGGATCGAAGCCTTTGGCGCGACCTCTTACCAGACGGGGTTGGATATCGGCACGCGCCTGATGACTGAACCTGATCGCCCGGACGGGGTGTTCTGTGCCACCGATCTGATTGCATGCGGCGTCATGGATGCGGCACGGCGGCGGTTCCGCCTGCGTGTGCCCGAAGATCTTTCCGTCATCGGCTTTGATGACATCGAACAGGCCGCATGGGAGAGCTATGATCTGACAACCTTTCGCCAACCCATTCGCGAAATAGCGCAAGTCGCTACCCGTTGCTTGACCGCGCCGTCTGACGATGCGCCGAGCAGCGTCACGGTCCCATCGCGCATGGTCTGGCGCAGCAGCGTCCGCCGGTGATTTGCAGGCTTTCGTGTGTGCCCGCGATCAGGTGCGTGACAGTCGGTTCTCGTCATCAATCACCTGAAGATCGCCGTCCCATTGCCAAAGCACAAGATTGAGGTTCGCCTCGGTCGCGCCATGCGCAAAGCTTCGGACGAGGCATCCGACGTAGCCGTCCGCGATCAAAGCTTTGGCGAAGTCCTGTGTTGGAACCGGCCGCCCATTCAGCATCGCCATACGCCATCCCGGATCGGCTAGGCCCGCCTCGGTCATGCCATAGGCCGCAAGGGCCGGGCTGTTCCGCGTGTCGAATATTGGCCCCAGATCGGCGCGGTAAGCCACAAGCGTTGTCGGCTGCAGATCGCCCACTTGGTTGGCTTCACGTAGGGCGGTGGCCGGGTCCAGCGCGGTATAAAGCGCGACCGTCCCTTTTGGATTGAAACGACCACCATAAAGAGCCGCGCCGCGTCCGGACAGGGGTTCGCGCGCGTAGACCGGGTTCAGAGCACGATAGAGCCGCCCCTGAAAGCCTCCGTCTTTGAGCGACATCAGGCGTAAACGCCAGCGTCAACCGCGTCGATATATTCCAGTACCTGCTGCGCCCTGCCGTCTTGCACAAGTTGCATTGCGGTTCGGCCGTCAAATCCGGGCAACGGCTCCGAGCGCAGCCAGGCATAGGCCATGAGTTCGGACCCGAACCGAGGTTGAACCTTGTTCAAAAGCTCCACCAGTTCGCGCAGACGGCGCTGTGTTCGATCGGATTGAATACGGGTTCTGCGTTGCAAGGCATCTTTGCCCAAGCCAACCGTCATCGCCACCTCTTCACTGGTTGTGCGAAGGATCGCAGCAATTTTCTTCGGCGCGAAGAGTCCGTTCTCGGCGTATTGGGTGATAGACATGGCAGCCTCATAAATCGGTGAATATTACGGTATATAGCGTCAAATTTGCTGTCATTCAAGTGTAAGCTTTGGCGCGAAGCAGGACGATTGTGCCAGCACGTTCATGGCGATTCCTGCGGAAGAAATCCCAGTGCCAGCGACGGGAGATCCTGAGTTGTCTTTAAGGGGCGCATGCCAAGAATATGAAAATAAATGGAAATTCCCGCATTTCTGCAGACTTCACATCAAGGTTTACAAAGATAATAAAATAATACTTAATGATTGAATGAGTGGAAGAACGCTCATTAAGGGAGGAAATCATGTCTATAAAACAAACGCTATTGGCCAGCGTTCTTGTCTTTGCGCCTGTCACCGCAATGGCAGCCGATTTGACCATTGGTTTTTCGCAGATTGGTTCGGAATCCGGTTGGAGGGCCGCCGAAACGACTGTCACCAAACAAGAAGCTGAAGCCCGCGGGATCGAATTGAAGTTCGCCGACGCTCAGCAGAAGCAGGAAAACCAGATCAAGGCGATCCGCAGCTTCATCGCTCAGGGTGTCGACGCAATTCTGGTTGCTCCTGTCGTGGCCACTGGCTGGGATGAAGTGCTGGAAGAGGCGCAGGACGCCGAGATTCCCGTTGTTCTTCTGGATCGCACCGTGGATGCCGACAAGTCGCTTTATCTGACAGCCGTCACCTCGGATCTCGTGCACGAAGGCAGCGTCGCCGGTCAGTGGTTGGTGGACGAAATGGACGGCAAAGATTGCCGCATCGTGGAATTGCAGGGAACAACCGGGTCATCCCCCGCCATCGACCGCAAGACCGGATTCGAGCAGGCCATCGCAGGTCATGACAACCTCGAGATCGTGCGCTCACAGACCGGAGATTTCACCCGGTCGCAAGGCAAGGTCGTGATGGAAAGCTTCCTGAAAGCGGAAGGCAGCGGCAACATCTGCGCGCTTTATGCCCATAACGACGACATGGCCGTCGGTGCCATTCAAGCCATCAAAGAGGCGGGTCTGACACCAGGTCAGGACATCAAGATCGTTGCCATCGACGCTGTGCCCGATGCGCATCTGGCAATTGCCAACGGTGAAATGAACGCCACGATCGAATTGACGCCGAACATGGCGGGCCCGGCGCTGGATGCGCTCGAAGCTTATCTTGCCGATGGGGCAATGCCACCAAAGTGGATCCAGACCGAATCCAAGCTGTTTACGGCCAAGGACGACAATCAGGCGATCTATGAGATGAAGAAAGACCTCGGTTACTGACCGGGGCAGGGGTCGGGCAAAACTTCCCCTTGTCCGGCCCCGCCGTTCATCGCGCCCCGCGTCGGTTTCGCCGGGCTGAAAAGAACAGCGCGCTTTGTTTTGATTGCGGGCGCAGATAAGACATATCCATGACCGATGACGCACCCCCGATGCTGCATGCAAAGGGTATTTCCAAGTTCTTTCCCGGCACCATCGCACTGGATGATGTCGAACTTCAGCTGTTTGGCGGCGAAGTGCATGCGCTGCTGGGGGAAAACGGGGCTGGCAAATCCACACTGATCAAATGCCTGACCGGCGCATATCAGCGCGACGGCGGTACCGTTACGCTGGATGGGACCGAGGTGGACCCACAATCCACAGCTGAAAGCCAGCGTCTTGGCATCGGCACGGTGTATCAGGAAGTGAACCTGCTGCCCAACCTCACCGTGGCCGAAAACCTGTATCTTGGGCGGCAACCGCTGCGTTGGGGGCTTTTGTCGCGCCGCAGGATGAACGATCTGGCGCGGAAAACGCTGGCCGGGTATGGGCTGGACATCGACCCGGGCGAGCCGTTGACAACCTATTCGGTGGCTATTCAGCAAGTGGTGGCCATTGCCCGCGCCGTCGAGATGTCCGGCAAGGTTCTTATTCTTGATGAGCCAACGGCCAGCCTTGATCGCGACGAAGTGCAGCTTTTGTTTTCCGTGGTGCGCCAGTTGAAAGAGCGCGGGCTGGCCATCGTTTTTATCACTCATTTTCTTGATCAAGTCTTCGAAATTTCCGACCGGGCCACGATCCTGCGCAATGGTCGTGTCGTCGGAACGCGAGACCTGTCGCAGGTCACGCAAAAGGACGTTGTGACCCTGATGCTGGGTCGCCAGCTTGAGGCGCGTGTTCATGACCGCAAGGCGGGAAAGGCCGGGAAGCCACTGATCGAGCTGGACAAGATCGGCCGTCGCGGCATGCTCGAGCCATTTTCGCTGACAATTCACGAAGGCGAAGTTGTTGGTCTGGCAGGGCTTTTGGGCTCGGGCCGTACTGAAGCGGCGAACCTGATCTTTGGCGTTGTGCAGACCGATCAGGGCAAGATGACCCTGCGCGGGCAACAGATCACCATATCGAACCCACGCGAGGCGGTGGCGCATCGGTTCGCCCTGTGCCCCGAAGACCGCAAGACCGAAGGCATCGTCGGCGATCTGTCGGTGCGTGATAATATCATCCTCGCGCTTCAAGCCCGGCAGGGATGGTTGCGGCCTATTCCACGCGGCAAGATCAACGAGATCGCCGAAAGCTATGTGCGCGCTCTCGACATCCGTCTTGCAAGTCTTGATATGCCGATCCGGCTTTTGTCTGGCGGCAACCAGCAAAAGGCGCTTTTGGCGCGTTGGTTGGCGACGAACCCCGATTTCCTGATCCTGGATGAGCCGACCCGCGGAATCGACGTTGGTGCGCATGCCGAGATCATCGCGCTGATCGAACAACTGCGTTCGGACGGAATGGCGCTCTTGGTCGCCTCGTCCGAACTGGAAGAGCTGGTGGCCTATTCGACCCGCGTCGTCGTGCTGCGGGACCGCAAGCAGGTGCGCGAACTGACGGGCTCGCAGATCACCCCCGACAATATCGTGCAGGCCATCGCCGACGACAGTCCCTTGCAAGAGGAGCGCGCATGATACCCGGTCCCAAACCCTCCGTCCTCAAACGGATCATGCCGCAGCTTTTGATCCTTGGCGCGGCGTTGCTGCTGAACCTGATCGTCTTTCCAGACTTCTTTCACATCGATTTCCGCAACGGCCGTCTGTTCGGCAATTTGATCGACGTGTTGAACCGTGGGGCGCCGGTTGCGATCCTGTGCGTGGGGATGACTTTGGTGATTGCCACCAAGGGGATCGACCTGTCGGTGGGGGCTGTCATGGCCATCGCCGGGGCGACGGCAGCCTCGATGGTGGTCGAAGGGCAGGGCTGGGGCACCGCTTTGATCGCTGCGCTGGCGGTTGGTGGTCTGTGCGGTCTGTGGAACGGCATTCTTGTGGCAGTTCTGCGCATCCAACCCATCGTCGCAACGCTGGTCCTTATGGTTGCCGGGCGCGGTGTCGCGCAGTTGATCACCGAGGGGAAAATCCTCACCTTCATGAACGAAGGCCTGATCCATCTTGGGGCGGGGACGGTGCTAGGTATGCCAACACCGATCCTGATCTGGATGGCGCTTGGCACCTTTGTCATCCTGGTCGTGCGTCGCACAGCTTTGGGAATGCTGATCGAGGCCATCGGGATAAACGAACGATCGTCCCGGCTCGCTGGAATCAATTCTCGGGTGCTTCTGGTCTGTGTTTACCTTGTCTCGGGGCTCTGCGCTGCCTTGGCTGGGGTCATCGTGGCGGCCGACATCAAGGGGGCGGATGCCAACAACGCCGGACTTTGGCTTGAGCTTGACGCTATTCTTGCGGTGGTGATCGGAGGCAATTCTCTGCTGGGCGGACGGTTTTCGATCCTGGCCTCGCTGATCGGCGCGCTGATCATCCAGTCGGTCAATTCGGTAATCCTGCTGTCGGGGATGCCGCCCGAATTCAACCTTGTGATCAAGGCGCTGCTGATCCTCTGTATCCTCGTGATCCAGTCCCCTCGGATCGGCTATCTGCTATACATGCTGCGCGCCTCCGGGCCGCAGCCGCAACCAGAAAAGCTGCCGGTGCCGCGCCGCCGGAAGGAAGAGGCAAAATGATCCGTTCGACCCATCTTCCGCTGCTTGTCACCTTGGGGACTTTCGTGCTGGCCTTTGCGCTGTGCGGCTATGCCTACCCGTCGATGTTGTCCACCCGGGTTGTCGCCAACCTGCTGACGGACAATGCCTTTCTCGGGATTGCCGCGGTCGGCATGACCTTTGTCATCCTGTCGGGCGGGATCGACCTGTCGATCGGCTCGGTGATCGCATTTACCGGGGTGTTTCTGGCGGTGATCCTGCGCGACACTTCGATCCATCCGCTGGCGGCCTTTGCACTTGTGCTGTTCATCACCACGGCCTTTGGGGCGGCGATGGGCGCGTTGATCCATTTCCTTGAAATGCCGCCGTTCATTGTCACGCTTGCGGGCATGTTCCTTGCGCGCGGCGCGGCTTATGTGTTGTCCACCGAGTCCGTGCCGATCACGCATGAATTTTATGACGTCTTGCAAGGGCTTTACTGGAAAGCGCCCAGCGGTGGGCGGTTCCGGCTGATTGGTGGAGTGATGGTCCTGACCTTTCTGGTTGGTATCGTTGTGGCGCACCGGACCCGGTTTGGTCAGAATGTCTATGCCTTGGGGGGCGGGACGCAGACTGCGCGTCTGATGGGGGTGCCGCTGGCATCGACCACCATCGGGATCTATGCCATTTCCGGCGCGCTGGCAGGTCTGTCGGGCATCGTCTTTTCGCTCTACACATCGGCGGGCTATTCGCTGGCCACGGTGGGAGTCGAACTTGACGCCATCGCGGCGGTTGTTATCGGAGGGACGCTTCTGTCAGGTGGCTATGGCTATGTCGCGGGAACATTTTTCGGCATACTGATCATGGGGCTGATACAAACGTACATCGTTTTTGACGGGACGCTGTCCAGTTGGTGGACAAAGATCGTGATCGGGGGACTACTCTTTGCTTTCATCCTGCTGCAGAAAGGGCTGACTTGGGCAACACAGGTAAGAAGGCGACCGGCGACTGGCTCCACCGCTCATTCATGACCCTGGTACAAGCCGGGGGCGGGGCAGAGCGCGCGAGCAACCACACAAGCTTTGTCGTGGAGCAGTTGGGGCGAGCGATCGTCGCGGGGGAATATCCCGAAGAAACCATGATCCCGCTAGATCCGGACCTGTGCGAAATGTTCGGTGTGTCGCGGACTGTTGTCCGGGAAGCCAAGAAAACCCTGATTGCCAAAGGTCTGATCCAGTCCAAGGCCAAGGTTGGCACACATGTGCGCCCTGCGGACGAATGGAACATGTTCGATCAGGATGTCATGCGCTGGCACACCTCGGTCAAGAATCCGGTGCGCTTTTACGAAGAGCTGTTCGAGATCCGTTTGATATTTGAACCAGCGGCGGCGGCGCAGGCAGCGGGCCGCGTCAATCAGGTGGATTGCGAGCAGCTTTTTGCGCTGTGTGACACCTTGGCGACTGCGACCAGCCGTGCGGATTTCGCACTGGCCGATTACGAGTTCCACAAGCAGGTGCTGCGGCTTTCGGGAAACCGGTTTTTGCAATCGCTCGGGGACTTGGTGCAAACCGCGCTGTATTCGCTGTTTATGGCGGAAAACGCCGAACCTTTCCCCGACCGCCGCGAAAAAGTCGCCAGTCGTCACCGCGCCATTGCCACGGCCATCGCCTCGGGGGCGCCGCAAGACGCCCGCGAGGCCATGCAGCGTGTGATCAACGATGGCTATCGCAACGCTTTGCCGGGCGGTGTCGCGCAGGCGTGACGCGTTATGCGTTGTACGAGATCGTTGCCGCGACTGCTGATTTCCAGGCGGCGTATTTTTGTGCGCGGATGTCTTCGCTCAGATCTGGGGTGAAGCGCGCTTCGGCCTGCCAACCGGCGGAAAAAGCGGCCATGTCGGGAAGCAATCCGGCCTTGTATCCCGCCAGCCAAGCTGCCCCAAGCGCCGTCGTTTCCAGAACCTTCGGGCGTTCGACGGGCGCGTCGATGATGTCGGCAAGGAACTGCATGGCAAAGTCCGAGGCGCTCATCCCACCGTCGACGCGCAGGGCGGTTTCGCTGGTGCCGCTCCAATCGGCTTTCATCGCTTCCAGCAAATCGCGGGTCTGAAAGCCCACGCTTTCCAGCGCCGCGCGGGCCAGTTCACGAGGGCCGGAATTGCGCGACAGTCCAAAGATGGCCCCGCGGCATTCGGCATTCCAATAAGGCGCGCCCAACCCGGTGAAGGCCGGCACAAGGATGACCTGTTGGGCGGGATCCGCCGTTTCGGCCAAAGGTTGCGTCTCACGGGCGTCGCGAATGATCTTCAGTCCGTCGCGCAGCCATTGCACCACTGCCCCGGCGATAAAGATCGAGCCTTCCAGGGCGTAGGTGGGCTTGCCATCCAGCTGATAGGCAATGGTGGTCAAAAGCCGGTTTTGCGACCGAACCGGCGTGTCGCCAGTGTTCAGCAGCGCAAAACATCCGGTGCCGTAGGTGGATTTCAGCATCCCCGGTTCAAAGCAGGCCTGACCGACGGTGGCGGCCTGCTGATCGCCAGCAATACCGCAAATCGGGATCGGGCGGCCAAACAGGTCTGGCCGTGTCTCTCCAAAATCGGCAGCGCAATCGCGCACCTCGGGCAGCAGCTCCATCGGGATGTTCAGCCGGTCGCAGATGGTCTGGGACCAGCGCCCCTTGCGGATATCATACATCATCGTGCGCGCGGCATTCGTGGCGTCGGTCACATGTGCTTTGCCGCCGGTCAGGTTCCAGACCAGCCAGCTGTCTACGGTGCCAAAGGCAAGCTCGCCAGCTTTGGCGCGTGCGCGGGCACCGTCAACGTGGTCAAGGATCCAAGCCAGTTTGGTGCCGGAAAAATATGGGTCGAGCAAAAGTCCGGTGCGGTCGGTGATCGTTTCCTCAAAGCCCTCGGCCTTCAGCGCCTTGCACATCTCCGAGGTACGGCGGTCTTGCCAGACAATGGCATTGTGAATGGGTTTGCCGGTTTCGCGGTCCCAGACCAGCGTGGTTTCCCGCTGGTTGGTGATGCCGATGGCCGCGATGTCTTTGACGTCCGGGCCTGCCTTTTCGATCACCGCGAGGCAGGTCGCGGCGGTCGTGGTCCAAAGATCCATCGGGTCGTGCTCAACCCAGCCGCTGGCAGGATAATGTTGCGGAAATTCTTCCTGTGCCGAGGCGATAATGGAAAGGGCCGAATCGAACAGAATGGCACGCGTCGACGTGGTGCCCTGATCAATCGCTAGGATATGGGTCATGAGGCTGCCTCGGTAGTGGCGCGGCCGCTGAGTCGGGCCGCCGTGTGGTAATCTATCCAAAAATCACAAAAGCGCCGAGGCCCCTTGGGGCCCCGGCAAAAGAAGTCGGCTTACTTCCACGACATGATCAGTTCGTCATACGAAACTGTCTTGGGCTCTTCGTCCTCGTTGGCAAGCTTGGCCTTGGGCGATCCGGGCTGCGAGAGCCAGTACTCCGGGTCCTGCTCGTCGTTCAGCTTGGGGCCGATGTCGCCTTGGATGCCAGCGCGCTCAAGACGAGCCATGACCTTTTCCTGATCTGCACAAAGCGAGTCCAGAGCCTCTTGAGCGGTCTTGGCGCCAGACATGGCGTCGCCGATGTTCTGCCACCACAGCTGGGCCAGCTTCGGGTAATCCGGGACGTTGGTGCCGGTGGGCGACCATGCCACGCGAGCTGGGGAGCGGTAGAATTCCACCAGACCGCCAAGCTTGTCTGCGCGCTCGGTGAAGCTCTCGTGCTGGATGGTGCTTTCGCGGATGAAGGTCAGGCCAACGTGGGCCTTCTTCACGTCGACGGTCTTGGACGTCACGAACTGGGCATAGAGCCAGGCCGCCTTGGCGCGATCCACCGGGGTGGATTTCATCAGCGTCCAGGAACCCACGTCCTGATAGCCGATCTTCGTGCCTTCTTCCCAGTAGACGCCGTGCGGGGAGGGGGCCATGCGCCACTTGGGCGTGCCATCCTCGTTCATCACCGGCAGGTCAGGCTTGACCGTGTCGGCGGTGAAGGCGGTGTACCAGAACATCTGCTGGGCGACGTTGCCCTGCGCCGGGATCGGGCCTGCCTCGGAGAAGGTCATGCCTGCAGCGGCTGGGGGCGTGTACTTTTCCAGCCATTCGATGGCTTTGGTCACAGCATAAACAGCAGCCGGGCCGTTGGTGGCGCCGCCACGGGCAACGCAGGAGCCAACCGGCTGGGACTGCTCGTTCACACGGATGCCCCATTCGTCCACCGGCAGGCCGTTCGGCTCACCCTTGGATCCGGCACCGGCCATGGACAGCCACGCATCGGTGTAGCGCCAGCCAAGGCTCGGGTCTTTCTTGCCGTAGTCCATGTTGCCAAAGACTTCGCCTTCGACGCCCATGTGCGACAGGTCGCGCCCGGTGAAGAACTCCGCGATGTCTTCATAGGCAGACCAGTTGACCGGAACGCCGAGGTCATAGCCATAGGCTTCCTTGAAGTCCGCCTGGTTCTTTTCGTCGTTGAACCAGTCGTAGCGGAACCAGTAGAGGTTCGCGAACTGCTGATCGGGCAGCTGGTAAAGCTTGCCATCGGGGGCAGTGGTAAAGCTGGTGCCGATGTAATCGTCCAGATCAAGACCCGGGTTGGTCACATCCGCGCCTTCGCCGGCCATCCAGTCGGTCAGGTTGCGGGCCTGCTGATAGCGCCAGTGGGTGCCGATCAGGTCCGAGTCGTTGATGTAGCCGTCATAGATGTTCTCGCCGGACTGCATTTGAGTTTGCAGTTTCTCGACCACGTCACCTTCGCCGATCAGGTCATGGGTGACCTTGATCCCGGTGATCGCGGTGAATGCGGGGGCCAAAACCTGGCTCTCGTACTCATGCGTGGTGATGGTTTCCGAGACGACCTTGATTTCCATTCCGGCCATCGGCGCTGCGGCATCGACGAACCACTGCATTTCCGCTTCTTGTTCGGCGCGGGACAGGGTCGACAGATCGCCGATCTCCGCGTCCAGGAATGCCTTTGCGGCATCCATATCGGCAAAAGCTGGACCCGCAAGGATCAGCAGCGCTGCCGTGGTTGATTTCAGTTTGTGGGTCATTCTTCGTTTCCTCCCGTAAATGAACCATAGTTTGAGGATGGGTAGTTGTGTCCGGGCCTCCTCGGCTCCCGTTCACAAGGTTTGTGATCACACCCAGCGAAACACCGCTGCGGCGTAGATCAGGCAAACAATCAGTGCATAGGGTTGGCCGGCGCCGACCAATCCAAGCCAGGCCAAATTGATGAAGGCCGAGCCCAGAAGCGTGATGAAAAGCCGATCACCGCGCGTTGTCTCGATCCGCAAGACGCCGATGCGCGGCGTCTCTGGGAATTTGATCGCCAGCACCGTGAAGGTGACCAGCAGTGAGGCGATGACGGCGAAAAAGATCGCGGTCGGCCAGGTCCATGCCATCCAGTCCATAATGTTTTCCTCCTCAGACCCGGCCCAGGGCAAAGCCCTTGGCGATGTAGTTGCGTACGAAATAGATGACCAAGGCCCCGGGCAGGATCGTCAGGATGCCCGCTGCGGCCAGCACGCCCCAGTCGATGCCGGAGGCGCCTTGCGTGCGGGTCATGATCGCCGCGATGGGCTTGGCGTCGACAGTGGTCAGGGTGCGGCTGAGCAGCAGCTCGACCCATGAGAACATGAAGCAGAAGAAGGCGGCGACACCGATGCCCGATGCCACCAGCGGCATGAAGATTTTCACGAAGAAGCGCCCGAACGAGTAGCCATCAATATAGGCGGTCTCGTCAATCTCTTTCGGCACGCCGCGCATGAAACCTTCGAGAATCCAGACCGCGAGCGGTACGTTGAACAGGCAGTGCGCCAGGGCCACGGCGATGTGTGTGTCGAAAAGACCGATGCTGGAGTAGAGCTGAAAGAACGGCAGGGCAAAGACCGCGGGCGGCGCCATACGGTTAGTCAAGAGCCAGAAGAACAGGTGCTTGTCGCCCATAAAGCTGTAGCGCGAAAAGGCATATGCCGCAGGCAAGGCCACCGCGAGGCTGATCACCGTGTTCATGGTCACGTAGATCAGCGAATTCACATAGCCCATGTACCATGCCGGATCTGTCAGGATCGTGGCATAGTTGGCAAAGGTCAGATCGCGCGGCCAGAGCGTGAACGAGTTCAGGATCTCGGTATTGGTCTTCAGGCTCATGTTCAGCAGCCAGTAGATCGGCAGCAACAGGAACAGAAGGTAAAGCGTCATCACCACGGCCCGGCTGTTGATCTTCGGCAGGGCTCGGGAGCGCGGCGCAGTTTGGGAAACGGATGCGTCGGTCATGTCAGCTCTCCCGCTTATCGAGGTTGACCATTACGGTGTAGAACACCCACGAGATCAGCAGGATCACGAGGAAATACATCAACGAGAAGGCCGCCGCTGGTCCAAGATCAAACTGACCCAAGGCCATCTTCACCAAATCGATCGACAGCAGCGTGGTGGCGTTGCCGGGGCCGCCGCCGGTGACAACGAACGGCTCGGTGTAGATCATGAAGCTGTCCATGAAGCGCAGCAGGATCGCGATCATCAACACGCCCGCCATCTTCGGCAGTTCGATAAAGCGGAACACCTTCCAGCGTGAGGCCTGATCAATCTTGGCCGCTTGATAATATGCGTCGGGGATCGACTTGAGCCCGGCAAAAGCCAGCAGCGCGACCAGAGATGTCCAGTGCCAGACATCCATGACGACGATGGTGATCCACGCGGCCATCGTGTCCTGCGTATAGTTGTAATTGATACCCAGCGCGTCGAGCACATAGCCGAGCAGGCCGATGTCAACGCGGCCAAAGATTTGCCAGATGGTGCCGACCACGTTCCAGGGGATCAGCAAGGGAAGGGACATCAGCACAAGGCAGAACGAGGACCAAAAGCCGGACTTCGGCATGTTGAGCGCGACAAAGATGCCCAAAGGGACTTCGATCGCCAGAATGATCGCCGAGAATAAAAGTTGCCGGCTCAGCGCGTCCCACATCCTCTGGGAGGACAGCATTTCCTGAAACCACTCCAGACCCGCCCAGAAGAACTGGTTGTTTCCAAAGGTATCCTGCACCGAATAATTGACCACGGTCATCAGCGGGATCACCGCCGAAAAGGCCACAAGGATCAACACGGGCAGGACAAGGAACCATGCCTTTTGATTGACGGTCTTTTCCATTATTTTCCTCCCTCCCCGGAGGATTGCGCCTCGGAGCGCAGCGAAAGGTCCGGGCTCTGGTCCAGAAAGCGGTCAAGCAGCCTGATCTGCCGCTCCATGAGTTGTTGGGGTGTCAGGATAGGCCGACTCTCCATTACGCGGCCTCGCCCTGCACGCGCCAATCGTTGGCGTAGACATTCACATGCGACGGATCAAAGCTGACGCGGTTCATATCGGCGCTGATGTGGTCGTCTTCACCTGCGATGATATTGACGTCATGGCCAAA
Organism: Pacificoceanicola algae; assembly: GCF_049341065.1. NCBI lineage: Bacteria > Pseudomonadati > Pseudomonadota > Alphaproteobacteria > Rhodobacterales > Roseobacteraceae > Pacificoceanicola > Pacificoceanicola algae. The sequence continues at coordinate 15,618 of NZ_JBMPIX010000026.1, forward strand.
GAATTCGGCGCGGATGATCTTGTGGCGACCGACATCTTCGACCCGCCGCACCGTGACCGGCATACCGCCGGATTGGGACAGCCGGACAAATTCGGGGCGCACGCCGATTTCGACCTTGCCCTCAAGCGGGCCATAGCCCTGTGCCAACGGCAATTCGGTGCCGTCGATATAGGCTTTGTTGCCTTCGACCCGAGCCGGGATCACGTTCATGCCGGGCGAGCCGATGAAGTAACCCACAAAGGTATGCTCGGGTCGTTCAAACAGCTCTTCCGGTGTGCCGATCTGCACCACGCGGCCATCGTACATGACCACCACCTTGTCGGCAAAGGTCAGCGCCTCGGTCTGATCGTGCGTGACGTAGATCATGGTGTGGCCAAAGTCGTGATGCAGCCGCTTCAACTGGGTGCGCAGTTCCCACTTCATATGCGGGTCGATCACGGTCAGCGGTTCGTCGAACAGCAGCGCGTTCACATCCTTGCGCACCATGCCGCGCCCCAAAGAAATCTTTTGCTTGGCGTCGGCGGTCAAGCCGCGGGCCTTCTTGGACAGCATCTCTTCCATGCCGATCATCCGCGCGATTTCCTGAACGCGCTCAGCGACGTAGGCCTCATCCCGGCCACGGTTGCGCAGCGGAAAGGCCAGATTGTCATGCACCGTCATGGTGTCGTAGACGACCGGAAACTGGAACACCTGCGCGATGTTGCGCTCGGCTGTGGGGGCGTTGGTTACGTCCTTGCCGTCGAACAGGATGCGCCCCTGCGATGGGTGCAGCAGCCCCGAGATGATGTTGAGCAGCGTGGACTTGCCACATCCGGACGATCCGAGCAGCGCATAGGCCGCGCCGTCCTCCCAATCGTGATTGAGCTCTTTCAAGGCATAGTCGTCGCCCGACTTCGGGTTCGGCAAATAAGAGTGCGCGAGGTTATCAAGTGTGATCTTGGCCATGTGGTCCTCCCTCAGGCAGCGACGGCATAGGCAGCGGGCGCAACCAGCCCGCCATCTTCGCCGAACACATAGATGTGGCGCGGGTCCAGCCAGACCTGGAGCGTTTCGCCCAAGGCCAGATCATGTACGCCGTGGATCAAGCCGACCCAGCGTTCGCCGTCATGGTCGAGGTGGATAAATGTCTCGGACCCGGTCAGTTCGGTCACCGTCAGTTTGGTATTGAATGCCAGGGCGTCCTCGGCGTGCTTGCCAATCTCAAGGTGGTTTGGGCGAAAACCGGCAGTGTAGCGCCCGTCCGGCAAATCGGCCAGTTTGCCAGTGGCGGCCGCGCTTTGCCCTTCACCGAACATCAGGCGCCCGCCCGTCTTGGAAATCTGCAGAAAGTTCATCGGCGGATCCGAGAAAACCCGCGCCGTGGTCGCGTTGACCGGCTGACGATAGACGTCCGGCGTCAGCCCGAACTGGGTGACTTCGCCTTCCCAAAGCGTGGCGGTGTTCCCGCCCAGCAAAAGGGCCTCTTCCGGCTCGGTCGTGGCGTAGACAAAGATTGCGCCCGAGGCTTCAAAGATCTTGGGAATCTCGACCCGAAGTTCTTCGCGCAGTTTGTAATCGAGGTTGGCCAGCGGTTCATCCAGCAGGACCAGACCTGCGTTCTTGACCAAGGCGCGGGCAAGGGCGCAGCGCTGCTGCTGGCCGCCCGAAAGCTCAAGCGGTTTGCGCTTGAGCATCGGCGTCAGTTGCATCAATTCGGCCGTTTCGCGCACGCGGCGGTCGATCTCGGCCTTGTCGGCGCCCATCAGCTTCATCGGCGAGGCGATATTGTCGTAAACCGTCATCGACGGATAGTTGATGAATTGCTGGTAGACCATGGCAACCTTGCGGTCCTGAACACGCTTGCCGGTCACGTCCTTGCCCTGCCAGATGATCTGGCCGGTGGCGGGCACATCAAGCCCGGCCATCAAGCGCATCAGCGACGTCTTGCCCGACAGCGTCGGCCCCAGCAGCACGTTCATCGTGCCCTTTTCCAGCGTAAGATCAGTCGGATAGATATGAGTCCGCCCATCCACGACTTTTGACACGCCTTTTAGCTCCAGCGTCATCAGGTCTTCCTCCCTATTCCGCCGCAGCGGCTGTGGATTTGCGGCGCTTTGCCATCCACGTGTCCAGTTTGCTGATTTCAGCCGCACTCAGGCGCAGCCCCAGCTTGTTGCGTCGCCACACCACGTCCTGCGCGGTGCGTGCATATTCCTTGTCCATCAACCAGACGATTTCGGCCTCTGTCAGCGTTGCGCCAAAGCTTTCGCCAAGATCTTCGGCAGTCTTGGCCTTGCCCAGAACCTCTGGCGCCTCGGTGCCATAGGCGCGCACAAGGCGGCGCGCCCAGAAAACGGTCAAAAAGCCGAAACGCGCGCGCAAGTCGGCAACAAGCGCGTCAAACCCGTCGACTGGAAAATCCCCACCGGGCAGCGGCACCCGCGCGGTCCAGGGGCCAGGCACGTTGGGCAGTTGCTGCGCGATCTTCTCAAGCGCGCTTTCGGCAAGCCGGCGATAGGTGGTGATCTTGCCGCCAAAGATATTCAGGATCGGCGCGCCGCCCTCAGCGTCCACCTTCAAGGTGTAATCCCGGGTTGCCGCCGTGGCACTGGAGGCGCCGTCGTCGTAAAGCGGCCGCACCCCGGAGTAGGTCCAGACCACATCCTCGTCCGAGATATCCTGTGCAAAATACTGGTTCGCAAAGTCGATCAGATAGCGCTGTTCCTCGGGCGTACATACGGGCGGGGTTGCCGGGTCGCTGTGCTCGGCGTCCGTGGTGCCAATCAGGGTGAAATCCGTCTCGTAGGGGATGGCAAAGATGATGCGCCCATCGGTGCCTTGGAAGAAGTAACACTTGTCGTGGTCGTAAAGCTTGCGAGTGACGATGTGCGATCCGCGCACCAGCCGCACGCCTTCACGCGAATTCAGCCGGACTTTGGTCTGGATGACGTCGCCGACCCACGGTCCCCCTGCGTTTACCAGCATTTTGGCGTAATGCGTGGTCACGGTCTCGTTTTCGGTATTTTGCGTTTCTATGCGCCACAAATCTCCGTCACGTGCCGCCGAAAGGACTTTGGTGCGCGTCATGATCTGCGCTCCGCGCGCTTCCGCATCGCGGGCGTTCAGCACCACAAGGCGCGAATCCTCGACCCAGCAATCGGAATATTCAAAGGCTTTTTCAAACCGTTGTTCCAGTGGCGCGCCTTCTATTGTTCCCTTCAGAGACAGCGATGTTGTACCAGGAAGGATTTGGCGCCCACCAAGATTGTCGTACATGAAAAGCCCCAAACGGATCAGCCACGCGGGGCGACGACCCTTCATCCACGGCATCGCAAGGCTGAGCAGGCGCGACGTGGGCGTTTCCGAATCGAACCGCATATCTTTATGGAAAGGCAAGACAAAACGCATGGGCCAGCTTATATGCGGCATGGCGCTCAGCAGAACTTCGCGTTCGATCAGGGCTTCGCGCACCAGCCGAAATTCGAAATATTCGAGATAGCGCAGACCACCATGAAACAGCTTGGTCGATGCCGAGGACGTGGCCGAGGCAAGGTCGTTCATTTCGGCCAAAGTCACACTCAGGCCCCGCCCGGCGGCGTCGCGCGCAATGCCGCATCCATTGATGCCGCCACCGATGATGAACAGATCGGTCGTGCTGATATCAGCGGAGCCTGCCACGCGAATCCTCCCCTTGCGTAAGCTGTGCCAATGGATGCCAGAGAGCGTTCATAATCGCAACGAAAAATGTTCGAATCTTTTCGTTTTTTCGCAAAGCCCTGATATCAGGGCCATTTCTGGGGGGAATTCGCGCGATACAATAATCTTTTGACGCAAAAATGTTCGAAATTCATTGCAAATCCTGCATGACATGCCGCAATCTGGTTCAAAAAACTGCGTAATGGCGCTGTTTCGAAAAGGAACGAAAATTTATGTCTCAGACCTTTCGGCACCCGGAAATTCTGGAATTCGCCCGTCGGGATGGCAAGGTCACGGTTGAAGGCCTGGCCGAACATTTTGGCGTGACCCTTCAGACGATCCGGCGCGACTTGTCCGATCTGGCCGAGGCGGGGCGTTTGGAACGTGTGCACGGCGGCGCGGTGCTGCCGTCAGGAACGACGAATATCGGGTATGAAGAGCGCCGGTCGCTCAACGCCGAGGCCAAGACGGCGATAGCCCGTGCTTGTGCGGCGCGCATTCCCAATGACATCTCTTTGTTTCTGAACATCGGCACCAGCACAGAGGCCGTTGCACAGGAATTGCGGCATCACCGCAATCTTCTGGTGGTGACGAACAACATGAACGTGGCCAATATTCTGGTGTCCAATCCCGAGTGCGAGATTATTGTGACTGGTGGCCAGCTGCGCCGGGCTGATGGCGGGCTGGTCGGCAATCTGGCCGCCGAGACGATCCGTCAGTTCAAATTCGATCTGGCCGTGGTTGGCTGTTCAGCGCTGGACCGCGATGGCGATATGCTGGACTTCGACATTCAGGAAATCAGCGTGAGCCAGACCATTCTGCGGCAGTCGCGCAAGACCTTCCTTGTGGCCGATCATTCCAAGTTCAAACGCAGCGCCCCGGCCAAGATCGCCTCTCTGGCCGAGATTGATACGTTTTTCTCGGATGTTGCCTTGCCGCCGGATTTGATACGGTCCTGTGAAGGGTGGGGAACCGAGGTTGTGATCTCTCACAGGGGCGGATCAGCGCGACGTACGTTGCGGGGTATTTCCCCCTGACGCCATTTTGAGTGCACCCATTTCTGTGATGCGATAGTTTGCAAGGAAAGCGGGCCAACTGCCCGCCGCAGGCAAGGGGTCAGGCTGGCTGATGGGCGATAAGACACTTCGAAACTGGGTCATAGTGGCGCTAACCAGCGCATCCGTGTTGAGCCTTCCTTGCGCGGGTTTTTCGCAAGAGCAAGGGTTTCCGCCGGCCCCGCCCAGCTTTGCCGAAGTTGATCCGGCAGAAGCCGAACTTGGTTGGTTGCTGTTCTACGATCCGATCCTGTCCGGCAGCAAGGAAGTTGCCTGCGCCACTTGCCATCATCCGCGTTTTGGCACGTCGGATGGGCTGTCGCTGGGTTTGGGTGACGGGGCGCATGGGCTTGGACCTGATCGCAAGCCGGACCCGAAAAACATGCCGGAAGAACGCGTGCCGCGCAACGCCACCGCCCTGTTCAACCTTGGTGCTGCCGAGTTCACCCATATGTTTCATGATGGCCGGCTTGAGGCGGATCCATCACGACCCTCGGGCCTGCGCACCCCGCTTGAGGATGATATGGTCGTCGGGTTTGACTCGGCCCTTGCGGCGCAGGCTATGTTTCCGGTTCTTTCGCCTGATGAAATGGCCGGCCACTATTCCGAGAACGATATCGCACAGGCCGTGCGGCAGGGATTTCTGACCGGGGAAAATGGCGCTTGGGAGAAAATTTCCGCCCGGGTGGCGGCCATCCCTGACTATCGGCAGCGCTTTGATGCCGTGATCGGGGCAGGGGAGGCGATCCATTTCACCGACATCGCCAATGCCATCGCCGCCTTTATCAGTGTCGAGTGGCGCGCCGATGACAGCCCTTTTGATCGCTATCTGCGTGACGGGGCGCCTTTGCAGGCGCAGGCCATGGCGGGGTTAAAGCTGTTTTACGGAAAGGGAGGATGCAGCAGGTGCCATTCCGGCCCGTTCCAAACCGATCACCAATTCCATGCCATTGCCATGCCGCAGATCGGCCCTGGCAAGAAAGGGCGCTTTGAAAGCCATTATCACGATATGGGCAGAATGCGGGTGACCGGCCGCCCCGAGGATGCGTATCGCTTTCGAACGCCGCCGCTGCGTAACGTGACCCAGACCGCGCCCTATGGCCACGACGGTGCCTACGCCACGCTTGAGGCGGTGGTGCGCCATCATCTTGATCCGGTTGCCTCGTTGCGGGCCTATGACCCTGCGCAGGCTCTGCTGCCGGACTTGCCCGGACATGATGATTGGCTTGCAATTTCCGACACCAATGAGCTTTCGGCGATCGCGGCGGCGAATGAACTGGAACCGCTGGCGTTGACCGAGGCTGAGATTGCGCAACTGGTTGCCTTTCTAGGGGCTCTGACGGACGATCAAAGCCTGAAAGGTCGGCGCGGCGTGCCCAAATCAGTGCCCAGCGGATTGCCTGTTGATCAGTAAAGCCTGGACAGGTTCAATGTGGTGTCATCGCGGGTAACGCGCATGGCTTGACCCGATTGAACCTCTGTCCAGGCGCTGGCGGTGCCGTCTGGCCAGATCACACGCAGCCGAGCGGTGCTGGCACCGCCCATGCCAAAATGCTCGGGACCAGCCGAGCCGCCCGCGTGCCCCCCACCGACAGTGATTTCCCGCGATTGAACCTTGCCGCCGACCTCCAGTTCGATCCAGGCGCCAACCGCAAAAGGGTTGGGCGCGGGTTGCTGCAATTCAACCGCCAGCCAGTTCCCTGTGCCCTTTGTGGTATTGTGATAGATTTCCATCGGGGCACGGCGGTTCACCACCGCCAGATCCAGCAACCCATCCTTGTTCAAGTCGACAAGCGCGGCCCCGCGGCCTCGCGCCATGCTGGCAATCCCCGCAGCGTCGCCCGCTTCGACAAAGCTGCCATCCGGTGTCTGGATCAGCAGATTGTTGGGGTCTTTCATGGCGTTGCCGGGCATTTGTTCGACGTTGCCCTTGGCCACGAAGATATCGTCAAGCCCGTCATTCTGAACATCCCCAAAGCCTACATGCCACCCGGTCGAGGGGCGACCGTCATCGCCGATGAACGGACGATGTGCCGTGGTGCCACGGTCATAAGTCGCGTCCTTGTAGCTGGGGCCGCTGGCTTCTGGCACAAGGCTTTGCAGATGCTGATCACCCATCGAGGTCAGATAGACTTCGGGCAGCCCGTCACCCGTCAGGTCGCGCTGCGCGATGCCCATGCCCCACAGGCTGAAATGCGCCCAGCCATCAGCCTCGGTATACAGGCGCGGCCGCGGTTCCATGGCCCACATCTGCTCTTCTCCGGCGCGGACGTAGTAATGGCGGTCATTGCTGATCCGCAGATCGGCGCGGCCCTTGCGGCCCCAGTCGGTGAACAGGATCGACAAGCTGCAATAGCCGGGTGACAGTGGCAGCGGCTGGGCATAACCGCCGTCTATCGGGCGCAGCAGGAAATTGTCGTCGCAGGCCTCGAACGGGCCATCCGGTGCGGCGCGGTCGACATAGTTGCCAAACGCCATGGTGGGCAGGCTTTGCCCGGTCTCCCAGGTGGCGGAAAAGGCAGTGGTCCAACCCAGCCCAAGATCGGCTTTGAGATCCGCAAAAGGGCTGAATTGACAAGACCCGTGACCTTGCAGCGCGATATTCTGTCCGACCCGCAAAACCATGAGGTCAAGAATGCCGTCACTGTCGATATCTAGTGGATAGGCTCCGGTGACGCCCGTCAGCGCAAGGGTTGGCGGCGTGCCATCCTCAAAGGTAAGCGGGCCGCCGGGGTCAGAGTGATTGATCAGCAGCCTTGCCGGGTTTTCGCCGCCAGCGGCATAAAGTTCAGGCAGGTGATCGCCGTTGCAGTCAAAGGCCGCAAGGCCGCCGCCGACAAAGTGTTCCCAACCTCCGGTGTATTGATGTTCAAAGGGTAGAGCGGCGGGTTCAAAGCGCGGCTCAGCGCAAGCCGTCGAAGCGGCAATTCCAAGAATGAGTGTAAGTTTGTGCAAAACCACGATGCCTTGGCCTTTAGATATCCTGATCCGCTGGCAGTAAAACCAGATCGCGGACCGTCACGTTGGCGGGGCGCGTGATCATGAACATGAAGGCTTCGGCCACGTCTTCGCAGCGCAGGCCCGCGCGGGCGGCCACTTGTCGTTCGATTTCTTCCGGCGTGATAGCGCCCCAAAGCTCGTTCAGTACAATGCCGGGGGCAAGCGCGCCGACCCGGATATGGTGCTTGGAGACCTGCCGCCGTACCCCGTGCACAAAGGCCTGAACCGCGTGTTTGGAGGCGGAATAGACCGGCTCCCACTGGATGGCCTGATGGCCGGCGACGGAACTGGTCACGACAATCTCGCCGCCGCCGCGTTCGATCATGCCGGGCAGAACCCGCCGAACGCAGCGAAAGACCGCCGTAACATTGACCTGCACAGTGGCCTCAATTTGTTCTGGGTCGCTGTCTATCAGATCGCCGGGCAGATACAGCCCCGCGTTGGCGTGCAGGATATCAATTCCGCCAAGGGCGGTTTCTGCCTGCTCAATCATCCGGTCGAGTTCGGAGGGGATGGCAAGATCGGCGGGAATGACCGGGTGCTCCGGCCCAAGCTCGGCGGCAAGTTGATCCAACCGCTGTTTGGAGCGACCGGTCAGGGCCACGCGCACACCATTTCGGGCCAATGTGCGGGCGACGGCTCGGCCGATGCCGCTGCTGGCGCCGGTGACCAGCGCTGTCTTTCCGGTAAGATCATTCATCGCACGTTCCTTCCCTTGCGGATGTCTTTCAGCGCCTTTGCCGGTTGGCGCTGAAAGACTGGGTTGGTCTCAGCGGTTGGTTGCACCCGGTCCGGGGACAACCCCTTCGGGGCATTTCCCGGCAATGATCATCCCAAGGATATCATCATGCGAAACCGCATCGACCGGTGTCGTCCCGACGATCTGGCCGTTTTTCATAACCGTGATCCGATCCGCCAGATCAGACACATCGTGCAGGTCATGACTGATCAGGAAGATGCCGATGCCTTCGGCCTTAAGCTGTTTGATCAACTCGGCCACCTGCGCGGTTTCCTGAGGGCCAAGCGCGGCGGTCGGTTCGTCCATGATCAGGATGCGCGCGTTGAAGTGGATTGCGCGGGCGATCGCGACGGACTGGCGCTGACCACCGGACAGGGATTTGACCGGTTCCTTGAAGCGCTGGAAGTTTGGATTCAAACGTCCCATCACCTCGCGGCACTGGGCCTCCATTGCGACGTCGTCAAGCGTGCCGAACTTGGTCAGGATTTCCCGGCCAAGGTACAGGTTCGCTGCCGCATCGACATTGTCCGCAAGCGCAAGTGTCTGATAGATCGTTTCGATCCCCAGATCCTTGGCGTCCCTTGGGTTGTTGATCTCGGCGAGTTTGCCATCGACGTAGATCTCTCCGTGATCGCGCTGATAGGCGCCGGAGAGGATCTTGATCAGCGTTGATTTCCCCGCGCCGTTGTGGCCCAGCAGGCCCACGACTTCACCGGGGTACAGATCGACACTGGCGTGATCCACCGCTTTGATCCCGCCAAAGGCAATGGAGATATCGCGCATTTCAATAAGGGGCACTGTCATCTGATCTCTCCTCACTTGATCCGCCGGCGGTAAACTTGATCGACCCAGACGGCGAAGACGAGCACGCCGCCCACGACCATATCCTTGTAGGCGGATTCGAAGTTCAGCAGGGTCATGCCTGATTGCAGGGACTGCATCACAAGCGCGCCAAGAACCGCGCCATAGATCGTGCCCAGGCCGCCCGACAAGGATGTTCCGCCAATCACGGCGGCGGCGATGACGTAGAGTTCGTCAAACAGGCCAAGCGCGTTGCTGGCCGCGTTCAGGCGCCCGGTCGAGATACAGGCCGACATGCCCGCCAGCATTCCCATCACGGCAAAGGTTGCGACGGTCAGGAGTTTGGTGTTGATGCCCGCCAGTTCGGCGGCTTCGGGGTTGCCGCCCGCGGCATAGATGTAGCGGCCAAACTTGGTCCGGGTCGACAGGAAGGTCATGACGATGGCGACGCCAAGCGCGATCAGCACCGGGATGGCGTAGCCGAACGAGATATCAAAACCGCCGTCGGGGATGGTGATGTTTTCCTGCTTTGCCCAGCGGTTCACAACGCCTTTGGGCCAGTAATAGCGGTTGATAACTGCCGTTGCGCCCAACAGAACGACGCAGCCGGTGATCGCGAGAAAGGCCTCGGCCCACATCGGGCGCAGCGGGAAATTGAAGCGGCGACGCTGGCTGCGGCCATAGACGATGCCCATGACGACACCGGCGCAGGCGATCACGGCCAGAACCCAGCTTGCCGTGAACCCGATCGAGCCGGGGGTCGTGCCGGATATGCCGCCGCCGATCAGCTTGAAGGTCGCATCCATGGGGGCAACGGTTTCGCCCCGGATCACCGCCCATGACGCGCCGCGCCAAAAGATCAGCCCGCCCAGCGTGACGATGAAAGCCGGGATGCCGGCATAGGCGATCAATAGTCCGTGGAAGGCTCCGATCGTGCCGCCCAGCAAAAGGGCGACTAGAACGGCGATAGGCCAGATCATAGGGTGACCGATCGGCAGGCCAAGCGCGGGCAGCCAGAAGACTTGCAGACTGCCGATCACAACCGCCACAAAGGCCAGGATAGAACCGACCGACAGGTCGATATGGCGCATCACGATGATCAGAACCATGCCCGTCGCCATGACCGCAATCGAGGAGGTCTGGACCAGCAGCGTCCAAAGGTTGCGGGGGGTCAGAAATGTCCCGCCGAACAGGCCGTCGCTCGGGCGCAAGATCCCGCTGTAGATGTCAAAGCCGACCCAGATCACCACGAGGGCGGCAATCATCCCCAGAATGCGCGAGTCGATTTCGGTGGCGCGCAGAAAACGTGTGATCGCGCCATCACCTTTGCCTTCTGCCAAGCGTTTGGTCTCTGCAGAATCGGACATGAAAGCCCCCTCAAGTCGTTCCGTTTATTTTTCTGATACAGATAGAAATATCTCCGCGGCTCCCAAAAAACGGGAGCCGCGGGTCTGTACTGTCGCTATCAGGCGATCAGTTGCAGGCAGTCACTGCCGGGTCGGTCACGCCAGCGCAGGCCTTCTCTTTCGAGATCCAGCCGCCGTCGATCACTTCGGCCAGCTTGTCCTGAGTGATCGCATTCGGCTCGATCAGAACAGCGTTCACTTCCACACCCTTGGGGCCGCCCGAGAAGGTGCCAACGCCCGGAAGATCCGCCAGCGCGGTGCCGTCTGCGATCATGTTCGCAAACTCGGCCGCTTTGGCGCCAAGAACGCGCGCATCTTTCCAGACGGACACCAGTTGGGTGCCGGTGGCCACGCGGTTCAGCGCGGCATGGTCGCCGTCCTGACCGGTCACCGGAACGCTGCCCGCCATACCCTGTGCTTCGAGCGCGGCAACGATACCGCTGGCCATGCCGTCATTCTCCGAGACAACGGCGTCGATTTCGTTGTTGTTGGCCGCAAGGCACTGTTCCATATTGGCCTGCGCCTGATCCGGCTTCCAACCGTCGGTGAAGGTTTCGCAGGTGTTCACGATCTTGCCGGACTCGATGTTCGGCCCAAGCACTTCCATGATCCCTTGGAACAGGAAGGTGGCGTTGGGGTCACCCTTGTCGCCTTTGATAAAGGCGAAATTGCCTTCGGACTTGCCCTTTTCCAGCATGGTTTTCGCCATCAAACGGCCCACGCCGACGTTGTCAAAGGTGACATACAGCGCGTTGGGGTCTTCGACGAGCACGTCATACGAGATCATCTTGACGCCGCTGTCGGCCGCCAGCTGGAACGACGGAAGGATGGCGTCCGAGTCCATGGCAACCACCAGAATGACGTCAACGCCCTGGTTGACCAGGCCTTCGATGTCAGCGGCCTGCTTGGTCACAGACAGCTGTGCGTCGGCGGACACGTAGGTGTTGCCGGCTGCTTCGACGACTTCCTTGATCGCGGCTTCGTCGGTCTTCCAGCGTTCTTCCTGGAACGTTTTCCAGGATACCGCGATAACCTTGCCTTCTGCCGCGGCCATGCCGGTCATGGACGCCATGATGCTGGCGCTCGCGAGGAGCGCCTTTATTGCTTTGTTCATAATTTCTCCTCCCAGTGCTTGCGCACCTATTGTTGCCCCAAGGTCCTCCAACCCCGGTTGCGGGCCCTTTACTTCGAGCCTCAAAAAAACTCTTGCTCAACGATCTTACTCTGTCAAGATTGTTTGTAGTCGATCCAATCATTTGCGATGTGGAGTGCCGCGCTGCGGAACTTTTGCAATTGGGTGGCGGGGAAAGTAGAACAATGAATGTGATCGCGCGCTCCGATGATTTGCGCAGGGAAAATCAACGACGTATCCTTTTGGCGCTTTTGCGGAGCGCTCCGCTGTCGCGCACGGGGCTGGCCGCTGCGACAGGGCTGAGCGCGTCGACGGTGACGGCAATCACTTCGGATCTGCTGGAAGCGGGGCAGTTGATCGAATCAAACGCCGAGGCGGTCGGCGCCTTGAAACCCGCGGCGCGGCGCGGTCGCCCGCAGGTCGCGCTGGCGCGAAATCCGGCTGCGGCGAGCATTGCGGCCCTGACGATCACCGTGAACGAACTTCGCGCCGATCTGGTGGATTACGCCGGAGACACGGTTTGCGGCCTGCGGCTTTCTGTTGGCACCCAGTCTTTGGGGCGTGAGGCCTTTGTCCAAAACCTGATTGATCTGGTGAAACAACTTTTGGTGTCGGCGCCGCCGGGCAGCGGGCCATTGTCCTACATCGCGGTCAGCGTACAGGGCGTCGTCGATGCGGCAGGGCAGGTCTTGAACTGGTCTCCACTTTCGTCGCACCGTGATATCGAATTGGCCGCGGGCTTGTCGCAGGCCTTTGGCGTCAGCGCGTCTTTGATGAACGATACGAACATGATCGCCAATGCGCTGCGCCACCGCGAACCCGAGCGCTTTCAAAAGAACTTTGCTGTGGTTCTGCTTTCTTATGGCATTGGTATGGGGCTGGTCCTGAACGGTCAGGTCTTCGCGGGGGCGAAAACCTCGGGGGCGGAGTTTGGCCATATGTGCCATATCATCGATGGCGCTCTGTGCCGTTGTGGTCGTCGGGGCTGTATCGAAGCCTATGCCAGCGAGTATGGCATCTGGCGAACGGCGACAGGCGCCGATCAGCACCATATGCCCCAGCACGCGCCCAGCCAGGAAACGATGGCGCAGATTGCCCGGCAGGCGATGCAGGGGGATGCGGCGCCGATCAACGCCTACACCGCGGCCAGTCAGGCACTTGGGCATGGTCTGCTCAACCTGTTCGCATTGATCGATCCAATTCCTGTGGCCTTTGTCGGCTCGGGTATATTGGCCTTTGATCTGATGGAGCCGATCATCCGCAAAACTCTGTCTGGCCCAAGCATCGGGCTGCCGAATGAGGGGGTGCCGATGTATCGCTATACTGACAATCTGGATCTGATGTACGAAGGCACTATCTTTACCGGACTGTCGAAACTGGATCAGGATGTCGTGTCGAGCGAGGCGCATGCCTGACGGCTGCAGACGCAGAAAAGCGTAACTTTCCAACCCTTCGAGAACAGCATAGGTTGGCTTCATGTCCGATCCCGTAAACTTGCCCATTTCCGGCGAAAGCCTTGACGATTATCTTGCTTGCCCGTCCTGCGACGCGCTGTTGCGCGATCGCGATGTCGCGTCCGGCGAAACGGCCTATTGTCCGCGCTGCCACGCGGTGATCGAAGCCCCGCGTCGCCTTGCGATGACACGGATCATCATGCTGGCCCTTGCGGCGCTCATCCTGATGGTAGCAGCGATCTTCTTCCCGTTTTTGGAACTGGGCGCGGCGGGCATGGTGCGGCGCAGCACCCTGCTGGATACGGTCATGGCCTATTCGAACGGGATGACCGCGCCGCTGACGCTGGCCATGGCAGCGCTGATCGTTGTCTTGCCCGTCACGCGGTTTCTGGCGCTGCTTTATGTCATGGCTCCTATGGCGATTGGCTGGCACGCGCCCCGCCATGCCGCGCCGGCCTTTCGACTGGCCGAAGCGTTGCGCCCCTGGGCCATGGCCGAAGTGTTCATCGTAGGCGTCGCCGTTGCCTTGGTGAAGGTGGCGGGGCTGGCGCATGTCTCGCTTGGGCCGGCCTTCTGGGCATTCGCCGCACTGGTCCTTGTGACCGTGCTCAAGGACAATTTCATGAGTAGAGTGACGCTGTGGAAAACACTGGAAACCCGCCGCAGATCGTGACCGCGCATGATGCGGGCCTGATCGGCTGTACCCATTGCGGCAAGGTCTATCCTTCAGGCGCCGAACGCTGTTCGCGCTGCGGCTCGGCCCTGCACGCCCGCAAGGTTTCCGATCTTCAGGCGGTCTGGGCGTGGCTGTTTGCGGGCGTGGTGATCTATATCCCGGCGAACGTATATCCCATGCTCAGAACCTCGACTCTGGGCAAGACCTCCGAAAGCACTATCCTTGGAGGCGTGGTCGAGTTGATGCACCACGGGTCTTACGGTGTGGCGGCGATCGTCTTTGTCGCCTCCATAGTGATACCGATCGCGAAATTTGTCGCCATCGCCTTTCTGGCACTGTCTGCGACGCGGCGGGTTCGAATGCAGGCGCATCGGCGTCACAAGTTGTTCGAAATCGTCGAATTTATCGGGAGATGGTCCATGATCGACGTGTTTGTGGTGGCAATCCTGTCATCCCTTGTGCAACTGAACTTTGCAGCAACGATCAATCCCGGAATTGCGGCGATCAGCTTTGCGCTCTCTGTAGCGTTCACTATGCTTTCCGCGCTTAGTTTTGATGAACGCCTGATCTGGGATGCAGGCGATGGTACAGCCAAATGAGGGCTATCGGTAAATGACTGACCCACGTCCCGCCGAAATGGTGGTTGAAGGTCCCAAGCGCTCGATTTGGCGCAACCTGTCGCTTGTCTGGCTGGTGCCCCTGGCGGCCCTGGCCATCAGCTTGTTCATCGCCTGGCAAACCTGGGCCGAGCGCGGCCAGCGGATTGTTATCCATTTCGAAAACGCCGCCGGGATCGTCGCGGACGAAACCACTTTGCGCTACCGCGATGTCATCATCGGGGTGGTTGAAAACGTGGCGTTCTCTGATGATCTCAATTCGATTTCAGTCTCGGCGCGGATTGACCGGACAGTGGCCGAGTCGCTGCCTGCCGATGCGGAGTTCTGGGTCGTGCGGCCCGAAGTCTCGGCCAGCGGCATTTCCGGCCTGTCGACAGTATTGTCGGGCGTTTACATCCAGGTTGCCTTTGATCCTCAGCAGGGGGCCGCTGCGACAGACTTTGTCGGACTGGACAAAATCCCGCTGGTTGCGCCGGGGATGAAGGGCACGATGATCACCCTGCGCACCGCAAACGGCAACCATCTGACAGCAGGCGCGCCGATTTTCCACCGGGGGATCGAGGTTGGCAAGATCGAAACGCCGCAACTCATCGGTTCGGGCGATGGGGTGGTTGTCGATGCCTTTATCAACGCGCCGCATGATGCGCTTTTGACCTCGGCCACGCGTTTTTGGCAGACGCCGGGCATTTCGGTGAACTTTGGTCCGGGCGGGCTGAACCTGTCGGTTGGATCGCTGGCCAGTCTTGTGCGGGGCGGCTTGACATTTGACACGGTGTTTTCAGGCGGAACGCCAGTGGAGACCAGTCAGGTGTTCGACCTGTTCGAAGATGAAGAAACGGCGCGCGGCAGTGTCTTTAGCCAGAATATCGACAACGCGGTCGATCTGGTGGTCGAGTTTGATGAATCCGTGAGCGGCCTGACTGCTGGCGCACAGGTGGTATATCGCGGCGTGCGCATCGGCTCGGTCACCAGTCTGGGCGCTTATATCGAAGAAACCGACAATGGGCAGGAGGTGCGTTTGAGATCGACCATTTCCATCGATCCGCAGCGCCTTGGCCTGCCGCCCGAAGCTGCGCAGGAAGACGTGATCGCCTTTCTGGAAAATGCTGTTCAGAACGGATTGCGCGCGCGGCTGGGATCGCAAAGCATCTTCAGCCAGTCGCTTGTGGTTGAACTGATGGAAATGCCCGATGCTGCCCCCGCATCACTGACCTTTCCAGAAGACGGCGCGCCGGTCCTGCCGTCTGTACCCTCGGACTTGCCAGACATGGCTGCCACGGCTGAGGGGCTTTTGACCCGTATCAACAATCTGCCCGTCGAAGAGCTGATGCAGCAGGGGATTGCGACGCTGTCCTCCATCGAACGGCTGGCTGGCGATGAGAAGTTGCGTGCGGCGCCGGATGCCTTTGTCTCGCTGATGGATGATGCGCGCGGGCTGATCGGCAGCGAGGCGACACAGGCGTTGCCTGCCGAGCTCAGCGCTGCCGTGGCCGAGTTGCGTACCGTTTCCGAAGATCTGCGCAAAGCCGATGCGGTTGGTCAGCTGGTCTCGGCGCTTGATGCCGCTGAGCAGGCGGCCACTTCGGTCACTGGCGTGGCCGGGGACATCGAGAGCGCGACCAAGGATCTGCCAAAGCTGATTGCCGACCTGAGCGCACTGACTGAAAAGGCCAACTCGCTTGAGCTTGAGCAGTTCCTTGCCGCGGCCCAAGGGTTCTTGGACGGGGCCGACAAGCTGATCGACACCCCGGAAACGCGCGCGCTACCGCAAAGCCTGACCGCCGCATTGGACGAAGCGCGCGGCGCCCTGTCCGATCTTCGTGCGGGCGGTGTGGTCGAAAACACGAACGCCACGCTATCCTCCGCGCGCGATGCCGCGGCAGCTGTCGAAGAAGCCGTCAAGACTCTGCCTAGTCTTTCGGCCCGGATCGAACGCCTTGTTGGCGAG
Source organism: Pacificoceanicola algae (assembly GCF_049341065.1). NCBI lineage: Bacteria > Pseudomonadati > Pseudomonadota > Alphaproteobacteria > Rhodobacterales > Roseobacteraceae > Pacificoceanicola > Pacificoceanicola algae. Next base: position 32,121 of record NZ_JBMPIX010000026.1, read on the forward strand.
GCCGAACAGGTCATCGCAAGCTATGGAAGCCAATCCAGCTTTAGCCGGGAAACCGTCGCTTCGCTGCGCGAAGTGCGTCAGGCCGCTGAAGCGCTTTCCAAACTCGCCCGCGCGATCGAGCGCAATCCCAATTCCCTCTTGTTCGGACGATAATCATGTTTCGCATTCTCCTGCTCGCCACCGTGTTTCTGTCTGCCTGCGCCGGGGCCGATCAGCGGTTTTTGATCGACAGCGCCCCCGCTCCTGAGGCCAAAACCATGCGCTTGCGCGTCTCCACTCTGGAAGTTCGCGAAGTTTCCTTGCCCGCCTACGCCGAGGACTCGCAAATTCTGCTGGAGGATGCTGACGGCGCATTGACCCCTGCCGAGGGGGCGCTTTGGGCGGACGAACCGGTACGTGCGGTGACGCTGCTTTTGGTGGATCAGATTGGCCGGACAAGCAATGCAACCGTGGCTGCCGAGCCTTGGCCACTGGAGACTCCGGCACAGGCCGCCGTGCATGTGCGTGTCTCCGAGATGGTCGCCCGCGCGTCGGGGACTTTTGACCTCAAGGGCCAATTTGCCATCTCATCCTATGAACAGGTGGTGCGCGAGCGGATCAAGCGGTTTGAAATCTCGGTGCCCTTGAAGGCCACGACGCCAGCCGGGATTGCACAAGCCTCGGGCGCGGCGATGCAGCAGCTTGCAAGTGAAATCCTCAAGGAATTGTCGCGCTAACCTTTAGCGCAACCGGCTTTCAGTATTGCAGAATCCTGCGCAATCATTGCCCTGAACCGGTGCAAAACCCGGCACGCCGCGTACCGGGAAAAATCGGGAAAAACATCTTCCAGCCTAGTTGAAGGTGACGAATACACTATTTTCGTGTATTGGTTTTACGCGGCTTTACGTTACGCAAGGCTGGAATTGATATGTCTTCTTTATTCAAACTGACTTTGATGGGGCCCCCCGAACTTCATTCGCCGGACGGAATTGATGTTACTCCCAAGTCGGCAAAAGCAAAGGCTCTCCTGGCAATTTTGGCGGTGTCGAATGGACGCTTGTGGAACCGTGCTGCGCTGCAGGATCTGCTCTGGAGCGACCGCGGCCCGACGCATGGTCGCGACAGTCTGAAAAAGGCGCTGCGGGAACTTCGGGGCAGTCTCAACCAGCACGGTCGCCCAGTTCTGGAAACCACCGGAGGGCCGGTGGCGCTCGACATGACCCGGATCGAAGCGGATATCTTCCAGATAGATATTGCCGAAGCGGTCAACGCGCCGGGCGGTCAGGAATTTCTTGCCGGGTTGGACGTGCGGGACCCTGAATTTGAAGAGTGGTTGCGGGCCACACGCATTGCGCTGCGGGAACAACCAAGCCAACAGCGCGCTGTCGTTACCGAAGACACAGTTCAGCGCCACCGCCTGCACTTGGCGGTGATGCCTTCTCAGACGGTCCAGTCGGATATCGATGCACAGTTATTTGGGGATATGCTGCTTGATCGGCTGATCTTTGCCCTGCGTCATTACGATATTTACCGTGTCTGCGACTATCGGCAATCCGAGCAGACGGGCGCGGCTGGTGCGGATTTCAGCCTGTCGATGACCATCCGGACCTTTGGGGAGTGCTTTGTGGCCTGCCTGAAATGTGTCCGGGTCAGTGACAACGAGGTTGTCTGGGGTCGGCAACTGCAACTCCCGACCAACGGCTTTGACAGCATCAGTCTGGGCGCGCTGATAACGGATTCTCTGGATCAGATTTCCGAGGCTGTGTTTCGTGGCCGCGCGCTTGGAACAAACGAACGGGACCGGGCGGCGCGCCACGCGATGGACGGAATAGACCGGATTTTCAGGCTGACCGAACCGGAATTGACGCAGGCGGCAAAGTCGCTTCGCAAGGCGGTCGAGCTTGATCCGCGCAGCACGTATTTTGCCTGGTTTGCCTATCTTTCTGCCTTCGAACTGGAGGCCAAACAAGGCCGCAATCGCAAGGAACTATTGGAAAAGACCGAAGCATTGGCCCGCCGGGCGTTGGAGATGGACCGCTTCAACCCGTTGACCCGCTCCTTGTTGACCCATGTCTACGGCTTCCTGTTTCGCGACTTTTCGCGCGCCGGAAGCCTGATTGCGCCCTTGCAGTCCACGCCGCCGGATTTGCCGATCTACTACCAGTCACTCGCCTTGTTGAACTTCTACAAGGGAAACATTGCCGAAGCGCAGAAGGCTGCAAAACAGTCGAGCGCCCTGGGTGGCAGCAGCCGTTACGCATATTGGTTCGAAACCACCCGGGTCATCGCCGAGACCGGGGCGGGGAATTTTTCCAAGGCCATCACCCTTGGTGAAAATGCGATTTCCTTGCAGCAATCCCGTCCGGTCATTTTCTCGGCGACGTTAAGATATCTGGCGGCGGCCTATGCATTGAAGGGCGACATCCCTGCCGCGAAACGTGTGGTCGGGATGATCAAGGCGCAGAACCCGAATTTCTCGGTCGCACAACTGACCGAACGCAATTTTCCCATCCCGTCTGAAAACGCGCGCTCGCTCATTTTGAGCGGTCTGCGCGCCGTTGGAGAATAGCTGCCTGACGACGATTAACCCAAAAGGGGCATAGAACATGAGCACAGATGCGGACCCGGCCACAAGCTTGCGACTTAGTCGTCATGGTCAGATTTTTACGGCCAAGAAGCTAGGAGATAGAGGGTTTATCCCGCAACGAGAAGGCGCGCAGAAATCTCTGAGTATAGCGGTGGCGTTGGGTGGCCCCAGAGCACAGGCGCAAGCTCAGGCTCAGGCGCAAGCACAGGCCCAAGCTCAAGCCCAGGCACAGGCCCAAGCGCAGGCTCTTGCAGTCAACAACGATCCTTTGCCAGCTTTTGGAGATCAGGTTCTGGCCACCTGGATCGAACTGCGTGAACTGCTGACGCTTGTTGAACCTTCCGACGCTGACGCCAAGACCTTCTCTGGATTTGCATTTGAAAAGCTTGGAATTCACCTGCCTCCGAACGCGGAAGATACCCGCACGGAACTTTCCAGATTGCATGAATTGCAATACCATCTGCGTGAGGATGAATTGCGTCAGGACGAAGTCGTCCGGCAGGTCTCGGCGAACAATCCTATCGATATTCTGCGGCCTCTCGGGATCGAAGAACTGGGCGGATACGCCGCGACGCGGGATTTGGTCCGCACTGTCCTGCAGATCACCGAACGCGTTGGATACAGCTATAAGGCGATTTTTGCCCGACCCCGGCCCAACCAGATGGACCCGACCCTGAGGCCATTCCTGGCCAATCCGCCGCATGCGGCGTACCCCAGCAACCATTCGTTCCAGAACTTTTCAATTGCCCAGGTGATCAACCGCGCCATCCCAGAGGTGCCGGGCGCGCGTGATCTGTTCCACGTCGCCCAAAGGATCGCCGAGAACCGGGAATATGCAGGCCTGCATTACCCATCGGATACAGCAGCGGGTGAGCAACTGGCCCGGCTTTTTGCGCCATACCTGTTCCAGGTCTGCCGCTACAAAATGCGCGCGGCACAGCGCGAATGGTATTGATTGGAGAGCGATATGGACCGCAACGAAGTTGTCAAAGATAACGCTACGCACGAAAGCCTGGGGCTTGGGTACCTTTGGCATCTCGAAGCGATCCGCCTGCACGGCCAAGTTCAACTCGAGCGTGGCGCCATTACCCAAGGGTGTGAATTGTGGACGCAGCCAAAGGACCAAGTTGACACAATGGGTGGCGTCACACGCCCACCAAATGACACCAAAGTGGCGATCATTGATAATGGTGCGGCCTATGAACACCCAAACCTGAGTTCTGATCGGATGTTGGTCAGGGCTGATTTTGGCGGGGGGTTGCTTGGCGCGGATTATGCTTCTGATGGCTCCAGTGGCGCAAAAACCGCGGAATTTGACATCGAGGAAGCAGCGAAACAACTGCAGAAGAAAGCGAGCGAGGAGAGAGCGCGCAACGAACAGGACCCCGGTGCAGACTCTGTTCAGCCCCTCAATCTGGCACCGCTTTTGCATCCGGAGATAAATCCGCGCGCACCGATTTTCTTCCCGCCAATTCTGCCCGGCCCGGAAGAATACAAAAATCTTGAGAACCCGTCGTTCCGTTTTGCGGCGCACGGCACGGCCTGTGCCGGTCTGGTCGGGGCCAATGCGGCCACTTCTGACACCAATCCACATACCATCGCCTATAGCGGGGTAGATCCCTTTGCTAAGATCATCCCGATCAACACCGCTTACAGCCATGAATACTGGACATTGATCGTTGCGCTTCTCTTTGCGTCGAGCCAAGACGCGGACGTGATCCTGATCCCCCGCGCGATCGAGGACATGGCCGACCCACAACACTGCGATGACAAGGAGCATCACAATGCCGCCCGAAATCCGCGCTATTCGCGGTTCATTAGTGCCGATGAACGATGGCAGCAGAAATTGTTGTTTGAAGAAACGCTTGAAGCTGTCAGCGAGGTTATCCCGGTTGTTGTTGCTGCCGGTAACAACGGTCCGGGCTCGCTCGAGTACCCGGCGCGCCTGACCACGGACCCGGAAAAGAGCAAGAGATTCAAAAACCTGATCGTGGTTGGCGCAATGACCGCCTACGGAACCGTTGCGTCCTACTCATCGGGCCGTCCGAACAAAGATTCGCGGTTCTCCGATGATGTGACGATTTACGCGCCCAGTGACGACCGAGAGGAGATCTCATCGCAATTCGGCCGCTTTGACGACCTTTCCTGGTCGGGGCGGAAACTGCCTAGAAAATATTACAGCGATCAATGTGATTATTCCGACAAGGAATTTTGCCCCTACAAAATTCTCGCTATAGATATTCCCGGCCCCTACGGCTATTCGGTCACGCCGAACGACGTTGGTGACTTGAAAGAGCCGGGCTCTGTCATCGAAAAAGGGGATGAATGTTACACACAAAACCAGCCGGTTTCCCTTTACACGTTGTTCGGCGGCACCTCTGCTGCTGCGTCGATTGTGGCTGGCACGATTTCCTTTATGAAACGGGTCGAGCCGACATGTTCGCTCAGTGTCGCGAGAGTCAAAGAAATCCTGCTCGAAACGGCCCAAAAGGCCCCTGACATGCGGCATGATCTTCCGGAAAAGCCCGAGCCTGGCCCATTTCTGAATGCCTGCGCAGCAATCGAAGCCGCGAGCAGAGAACCTTAGCGCTAGAGTCCCTTCCGCTTTTGCCAACTGCGTAGTGGCACAGCCGTAGGATTGGTGGCTGTCGCCAGCGCCCGTGTGGGCTTTTGTTGTCCCGGCGCGGGCTTGGATCGGCGATTTCCCAGCTAATTCCCGCGTGTTTCCCGGCGATGTCCCGGTGCGTTCCCCGCAGTTAACCTAATCTTGTTTCACCCCTTCCAGTCAATTTCGACTGTCGGGAAACACAAGATTGAAAGGAAATGTTATGTTTAGGAAAGCACTTTTCGCAATCGCAACTGTTGGTTTTGTTGCTCCGGCTTACGCCGGGCCGGGGGCCGACGCGTGGGCTGTTCAGCTTGGGCTGACTCCGGGCCATTACACCCTGAACGAACTCTCGCAGATCGCGCAGGTGACTGGCCGTGATCGGGTGCTCCGCATCAAGCTGATCGAGAAGAACCGGGCGGCCTTCGAACAGAAAGTCGCGGCCGCGATGGCCGGCAGCGGTACGATGGTATCGACGTCCGGCGAATGATCGCAAAACCTGTTCTGTCGGGCGGTCATATTGGATCGCCCGACGGCGTGTTTTTTGGCGGGGTACCTACCTTCAGCCGCGCCCTTGGTGGGTGGCATCGTCCTGGCGTTCCCAGCTCATCTCCAGAAGGGCGGCGGCAGTATTTGGAAAGCCGGCCTTGTGAGCCTCTTCAGCAGCCATCCGGATCCATGTGTCGTTCATCGCCGTCAGTCTTTGTTCGGTCGTCATTTGAAAAAGCTCATTCATCGGACATCCCCTTTCATCCTTACCTTACGTCACTTTTTCGCCGAATTTCCTAACGACTGGTTAATGCTTCCAATGCAACCAGTGGGCGTGCAGGAATCCGCCGAGGTGGGTCATCGCGTCGGCAAGAAGACGCGCAAAGCTCCTGCAAATCTCTGATTTTCGCCAGATCGAACGCTTGGCATCAGGCAGCCGCGAGTACGCCCGACTCGTAAAAGACGATTAATAATCAGGCAGAGTGCCAAAGAATTCGGTCGAACCCGGGATGAGATCCTTTGGTCGCTGGTTGCCGTTTCTGTGGTAACACATAACGGATGTAGGACGAAAAGATTGGGCTTCGGCAAATTATGGCAATTCACGCAAGCATACACCATCTCACTCACTACAAGTACGATCGGCTGATAACGCTGGCGCCGCAGATCATCCGGCTGCGACCGGCCCCACACAGCCGGACGCGGGTCATCTCGCATTCGCTCAAGGTTTCGCCGGGTGGGCATTTTGTGAACCACCAGCAGGATCCCTATGGCAACTGGCTCAGCCGCTTCGTGTTCCCCGAGCCGGTCAGCGAATTCAAGATCGAGGTCGATCTGGTCGCTGATATGACCGTCTACAACCCGTTTGATTTCTTCGTAGATGAGACGGCGGAAAAGTGGCCCTTTACCTACCCCGAAGACCTTCAGGACGATTTGGTGATCTATCGCACGCCCGAAGCCGAAGGGCCACTGCTGGCGCAGTTCATCGGGTCGATCCCTTATGACATATCCGGGACGGTGGATTTCCTTGTCGCGTTGAATCAGAGCGTCGCGGACAAGGTCAATTACACGATCCGAATGGAGCCGGGGGTGCAAACCCCCGAGGAAACGCTGTCGATTGGCAGCGGATCGTGCCGCGATTCAAGCTGGCTGCTGGTGCAGGTTCTGCGGCATCTGGGCTTTGCTGCGCGCTTTGTGTCCGGGTATCTCATTCAGTTGAAACCGGATGTGAAATCGCTGGATGGCCCATCGGGCACCGAGCAGGATTTTACCGATCTGCATGCCTGGATTGAAGTTTACCTGCCCGGCGCGGGTTGGGTCGGGCTTGATCCGACCAGCGGACTGCTGACCGGCGAAAGCCACATCCCGCTGGCCGCAACGCCGCATTTTCGCAACGCCGCGCCGATCTCGGGCGGGTATTCCAGCGCCGGGACACCCGAGGTCGATTTCAATTTCGACATGCAGGTGTCGCGGGTGTCAGAACATCCGCGGATCACCAAGCCGTTTTCCGACGAGGCCTGGGACAGGCTCAACACGCTTGGTCGCAAGGTCGATGAAGACCTCGAAGCATGCGATGTGCGCCTGACCATGGGCGGCGAGCCGACCTTTGTGTCGATCGACGATTTCGAAAGCGATGAATGGAACACCGCCGCTGTCGGCCCGATGAAGCGCGAAATGGCCGATGATCTGATCCGCAGGCTGCGCCGCCGCTTTGCGCCGAACGGGTTTCTGCACTACGGGCAGGGCAAATGGTATCCCGGCGAAAGCCTGCCGCGCTGGACGTTCTCTTTGTATTGGCGGCGTGATGGCAAGCCGGTCTGGCGGGACGAAACCCTGATTGCGCAAGAGGCCGAAGATACCAAAGCCACGTCCGAGGATGCGGGCAACCTGCTGTCGGAGATGGCGGAGCGTCTGGGGGTGGGCGCAGACATGGTTGTGCCAGCCTATGAGGACCCAGCGGAATGGATCATCAAGGAAGGCAACCTGCCTGAAAACGTGACGCCGGAGAATTCCCGGCTCAAGGATCCGGAAGAGCGCAACCGCATTGCCCGCGTCTTTGGTCGCGGTCTGACCGAAGCCTCTGGCCATGTACTGCCAATCCAGCGATGGCAGGCCAAGGCGGGCGGACCGCGTTGGAAATCCGAAAAGTGGAAGCTGCGGCGCGGCAAGCTTTTTCTTGTTCCCGGCGACAGTCCGGTTGGATTCCGCCTGCCGCTGGAGGCGCTGCCGCATGTGCCAGAGACGAAATATCCCTATACCTATGTGGTCGATCCGTCGTTGCCGCGCGGACCTTTGCCCGATTACCACGACGAAGCCGAGAGCCTGCCCGAAGCAACGCCAGAACACCGCCAGCCCGTCTCGGGTGTCACTGCGACCGGCGCGGTTCAGGACGTCGTTGAGCAGGATCTCGAAAGCGACGCGGTGCGCACTGCCATGTCGGTCGAGCCGCGCGACGGGCGGCTTTGTGTCTTTATGCCCCCGGTCGAGGCGCTGGAGGACTACCTTGATCTGCTGACCGCCGCCGAGGCTTCGGCGAAAAAGCTGGGTCTCAAGGTTCATATAGAAGGTTACGCTCCGCCAACAGATCCGCGCATGAACGTGATCCGTGTGGCCCCCGATCCGGGCGTGGTCGAGGTGAACATCCATCCCGCGCACAGCTGGGAGGATTGCGTCGCCACCACCGAAGCCATCTACGAAGAGGCGCGGCATTGTCGCCTTGGGGCCGACAAGTTCATGATCGACGGTCGCCACACCGGCACCGGCGGCGGCAACCATGTGGTTGTCGGCGGGGCCACCCCGAACGACAGCCCCTTCCTGCGGCGGCCTGACCTGCTCAAATCGCTGATCCTGATGTGGCAGCGGCACCCCTCGCTCAGTTACCTGTTCTCGGGTCTCTTCATTGGTCCGACCAGTCAGGCGCCGCGGATCGACGAGGCGCGCCATGATACGCTGTACGAACTTGAGATGGCGCTGGCGCAGATTCCGGCGCCGGACGCAGGTCAGCCGCCCGTGCCATGGTTGGTCGATCGCCTGCTACGCAACATGCTGACCGATGTGACGGGCAACACGCACCGCGCCGAGATCTGCATCGACAAGCTGTACTCGCCTGATGGGCCAACGGGCCGTCTGGGTCTGGTCGAGTTTCGAGGTTTTGAGATGCCTCCGCATCCGCGTATGAACCTCGCCCAGCAACTGCTGCTAAGGGCAATCGTCGCGCGCTGCTGGAAAGCGCCCGTCACCGGGACCCCGGTGCGCTGGGGAACCGTGTTGCACGATCGCTTCATGCTGCCGCATTTCCTATGGCAGGATTTTCTTGACCTGATCGCCGATCTTTCGGCGCATGGCTATCAGATCGACCCGATCTGGTATGAAGCGCAGGCCGAATTCCGCTTTCCGTTCTGCGGCGAAATCGAAGTGGAGAACGTCAAGCTTGAGATACGGCAGGCGCTGGAGCCGTGGCATGTGCTGGGCGAGACCGGCGCCATCGGCGGCACCGTGCGGTATACCGACAGTTCGGTCGAACGGCTGCAGGTCAAGCTGTCGACGCTGTATCCGGATCGGTATCGGGTCATGTGCAACCGCCGACCGGTTCCGCTGGCGCGGACCGAAACCTCAGGGCAGGCGGTCGGTGGCGTGCGATTCAAGGCCTGGCAGCCGCCCGAAGCCTTGCATCCGGTGCTGCCGGTCAATGCGCCACTGACTTTCGACATCTACGATGACTGGAGCGGGCGCCCAATCGGAGGCTGCACCTATCACGTCGCCCACCCGGGCGGGCGCAATTATGAAACCTTCCCGGTGAATGGCAACGAGGCCGAGGCCAGGCGGCTTGCGCGCTTTGAACCCTTTGGGCATAGTTCCGGCGCGTACAGCCCTCAGCCTGAGCGGCCGCATCCGGAGTTTCCGATGACACTTGATCTAAGACGTGCTCCGGGCCTGACCTGAATGACGGACCCATCCCCGGTCAAACCCGCTGATCTGCCTCACCTGATTTCGGCCTATCAGCCGAAGCCGGGTGTTGCGGACGAGCTGTTTGATACATCCGGGGCCATGCGTCCGGTCTGGCGGCCGCTGATTGACCACCTTGCGCGGTTGAGCCCTGAGGAAATCGACGAACATTTCGCGCGTGGCAAGAACTATCTGCGCGATGCTGGCGTCTACTTCCGTCAGTATTCGACGACGCCCACCCCCGAGCGGGACTGGCCACTCAGCCCGGTGCCGGTGATCATCGACGAAGCCGAGTGGACCGAGATTTGCCAAGGACTGACCCAGCGGGCTGACCTGCTTGAACGGGTCATGGCCGACCTCTACGGGGCTGGCGATCTGATCGCCGATGGCCATTTGCCAGCCGGGCTGATCGCGCGCTGTGCCGATTGGCTGCGTCCGCTGGTCGGTATCAAGCCCGCCTCCGGCCATTATCTGCATCACCTGTCCTTTGAAATCAGTCGCAACCCGGATGGCTCGTGGTTTGTTTTGGGGGATCGGACTCAGGCCCCCTCGGGCGCGGGGTTCGCGCTGGAAAACCGCAGGGCGACCACGCGGATTTTCAACGATCTCTATCCGCGCGCCAATATCCATCGTCTTGCGGGTTTTTTCCGATCGTTCCGCGATGCGATGGACGGGTTGCCCGGAACGCGGAACCGGCGCACGGCCATCCTGACCCCGGGCCCGAACAACGCCAGTTATTTCGAACACACCTATATCGCCCGCTATCTTGGCCTGTTGCTTCTGGAAGGCGAGGACATGATCTTTCGCGACGGTCAGGTCATGGTCCGCACGGTTGAGGGGCTGCAACCGCTTGGAACGATCTGGCGGCGCGTCGATTCCGAATATCTGGACCCGCTGGAGCTGAGAGAGGATTCGCAGCTTGGCACGCCGGGTCTGATTACGGCACTGCGGCAGGGCAACCTCAACATGATCAACGCGCTTGGCTCAGGTGTGTTGGAAATGCGAGCGATGATGGCCTTCTTGCCAAAGATTTGCGAAAGCCTGACTGGCGAACGGCTGAAACTGCCAAATATTGCGACTTGGTGGTGCGGCCAGTCGGCCGAACGCGCCTATGTCATCAAGAACGCCGAACGGATGATGATCGGCGGCGCATTGGACCATGAACTCCCGCTCGACATCGGTGCGACCACGGCCATCGGGGGCGAATTCCGCGGCAGTGCGCAGGACTCGATCACAAAGTGGATCGATAACGAAGGCGCGTTTCTTGTCGGGCAGGAACTGGTGACCTTGTCGACGGCTCCAACCTATCGCGATGGTCAGCTTGCGCCGCATCCGATGACGGTGCGGGTGACGGCGGCCAGAACCGGGGACGGCTGGATTTTCATGCCCGGCGGCTACGCGCGCTTCGGATCGTCCGACGATGCCACCGCTTTGGCCATGCAGCGCGGTGGGTCGGTCGCGGACGTCTGGGTTGTCGGGAAAAGCGCCGTTGCCAGCGAAACGCTTTTGACGACAGGCGAGGCGCATCGGGTTGAACCCGAAGCTCTGCCCAGCCGGGCGGCTGAAAACCTGTATTGGCTGGGGCGCTATGTCGAACGCGCGGAAACGGCGGTCCGGCTGCTGCGCGCTTATCACCTGCGCCTTGCCGAGACGGGGGATCCGGCCGAACCCCGGCTGAGCTTTCTCGAAGAATACATGAGTGCAATCGGCAATGATCCCGATCAATTGATCCCGCCGGGGTTATTGTCTGTACTCGACTCGGCGATGGCCTGCGCCGGAAAGGTGCGCGACCGGTTTTCGATCGACGGATGGGCGGCGTTGCAGGATCTGGTCAAGACGGTCGAGCGCATGATCCAGACGGTCAAACGCGGTGACGATTGCGCCCGCGCCATGGGCGTTCTCCTGCGCAAGATTTCCGGGTTCTCCGGTCTGGTGCACGAGAATATGTACCGCTTTTCCGGTTGGCGTTTTCTGGCCTTTGGCCGCGCGATCGAACGCGCCGATGCACTGGCCTCGATCCTCGCGGCCTTTACTGATCCGGACGCGCCGCAGGGGTCAAACGATGTGGCAATTGAACTGGGCGTCAGCACGATGACTCACCGGCGTAGGTATCGCGGGGATGCAAACCGCGAAGCCGCGCTTGATCTGCTGGCCTGCGATGCGGTCAATCCGAGATCCATCCTTTTCCAGTTGAACGAGATGGTGGCACTGGCCGCTGAGTTGCCGAACACTGTTGGCGAAGGGCGGCTAACGAAGATTTCCCGAACGCTTTTACCATTGCAGTCACAGTTCGCGGTCACCGAGCCAACAGATCTGGCGACCGAAGCGCTGTTCGCCCTTCGCGCCGATTTGGCGAAGACCTCTGATCTTCTTTATACGGAGTATCTCAGGTAGCGCGCCATGAACTATGACATCTCGCTTATCGTCGAATACACCTATGATCACGCGTCCGACCATGCGCGGAACGTGTTGCACCTGCTGCCGCTGAATATCCCGCAAGAGCAGGCCATCATCGCCAGTCTTCTTACCGTCGATCCCATGCCGCAGGAGCGGTGGGATGGCCCGGATTTCTTCGGCAACACAGCCACTTGGATCACGTTTCACGAACCGATCGAGAGTATCTCCCTGACATTGAAGGCGCAGGCGTCGCGGACGGCCTTGCCGTCACAGATGGATCTGTCGTCTGGCCTCGATCAGCTGCACCGCGAGATCGCAGCACAACACAGCATCGCGCCGCATGCCCCGCATCACTTTCTTGCCAATTCCCCGCGCGTTTCGGCGACGCCGGAGATGACCGCCTATGCCAATAGCCAAGTGGCTCCGGGAAGCAGCGCGCTTCAGGCGGTGCTGGCGATTGGTCTGGCTCTACATCGGGACATGGAGTTCGACAGTGAGGCCACGGATGTGCGTACCCCGCCTGCCGAGGCCTTCGCGCAGCGGCGCGGTGTCTGTCAGGACTTTTCGCATGTGATGATTGCCTGCCTGCGCGGGATAGGCATTCCCGCAGGCTATGTCTCGGGTTTTTTGCGCACCGAGCCGCCTCCGGGTCAGCCAAGGCTGGCGGGCAGCGATGCCATGCACGCCTGGGTACGCGCGTGGTGCGGGGTCGAGATGGGCTGGATCGAATTCGATCCGACCAACGATACGATTGTCGGGGATGGCCATATCGTCGTTGCCTATGGCCGGGATTATTCGGACGTGTCCCCGGTGCGCGGCACCTTGCGCACAGCCGGTGGACAGGACACCAAACATTTCGTCGATGTCATTCCGCACGACGGCGGGTGACACTCTGACCGGATCAGGGGTCGTGTGATCGCGTCACAAAGGCAGATCGCGCCCGTCGGCGATGGCCTCCATCGTGATCAGAGACGTGACCGCCTCGAGGTCCATCTTGCCGATCAGTCTTTGATAAACCTGATCAAAGCCGTTCATATCGACTGCCATCACCTTGAGAATATAGTCATAATCTCCGGCGATCCGATACATGTCGATGACATTCGGGACGGCCAGAACCTCGTGCCGGAATTGGTCCAACCAGTCCTGTGAATGATGTCGGGTGCGGATCATCACGAAGACCGTCAACCCAAGTCCAAGCTCCGCCGGGTCCAACCGGATCGTGTGTCCTTTGATGATGCCAAGCGACCGCAGCCGGGCAAGCCGCCGCCAGCAGCCATTCTGGCTGAGCCCGACGGTATCGGCCAAGGCGCGTTGGGACAAAGTCGAATCCCGCTGAAGCGCATTCAGAAGTTTGCGATCAATACCATCAAGGTTCTTGGATTTTGGTGTCATTTGATCGGCTATTCCGCAAATTTAGTGAGATTATGACGAAGCATACACCTTATACCGCGATTATGCTGCTCTTCAAGATCAGGAGCACACCATGACCGATACACCTTTCTTTGACGCTTTCCTTGCCCGCCTGTCGGGGGCCGACAGAATTGAGCGATTGCAGGCTGGATTAATCGGCGATGGGGCCATGATTGACGGGCCCTTTGGGTCTCATCCGCTTGTATACGCCGACTACATCGCCTCAGGCCGGGCGTTGCGCCAGATCGAAGAGCTGATGCTGACCGAGGTGCTGCCCTATTACGCCAACAGCCATACCGAAGGGTCGTATTGCGGTGCCCACACAACCGATTTGCGGCGACAGGCGCGGGCGCTGATCGCCCGGCACTGCGGTGCCGATGACCGCCATGCGACGATCTTTGCAGGCTCGGGTGCGACAGCGGGGTTGAACCGGGCGGTGCACCTGCTTGGTGTACCGCAGGCCGTCGCAGAAGGTCGCGATCCTTTGGTGATCGTCGGTCCATACGAGCATCATTCGAACCTGTTGCCGTGGCGCGAAGCGGGCGCCGAGGTCATCGAGATCGACGAAACCGCCACGGGGGGCCCCGACCTTGAGCAACTTGAGGCGCTCTTGCAGCGCTCAGAGGGACGCCCGGTGATTGGTGCGTTTTCGGCGGCATCGAACATCAGCGGAATCCTGACGGACACCGTAGCCGTGACCCGGATCTTGAAGCGATACGGCGCGTTGGCTGTTTGGGATTATGCGGGCGGCGGCCCCTATGTATCCATCGACATGGGCGCAGCCACGGACCACGAAAAGGACGTCATCGTCCTGTCGCCACACAAGTTCATCGGTGGTCCCGGGGCGTCCGGGGTGCTGATCATTCGCAAGGCTGCCGTGACGTGTGCCCGCCCGGTCTGGCCGGGTGGTGGAACGGTGCGCTTTGTCTCGCCCTGGGGGCATGATTACGTCGAGGCGATTGAGGAGCGGGAAGAGGCCGGAACGCCCAACATTCTGGGCGACATCCGTGCGGCGTTGGTTTTTGTCGTCAAGGCGGCGATGGGGCAAGACTGGCTGGACCAACGGCATTGCGCGCTGCGGAGCCGCGCCCTGGGCGTGTGGTCGCGGCTCTCGGGCCTGCATTTCGCCGGGGAGGGCCGCAGTCAACTGGCGCTGCCGTTCTTTTCCTTGTGGCTGGGCGGGGCAGGGGGCAACTCACCGCTGCCTTATCCGGTGATGACCCGCGCCCTTTCTGATTGCTTTGGCATTCAGGCCCGCGGCGGATGCGCTTGCGCAGGCCCCTACGGCCATCGGCTGTTCAACATCGGTCAGGACCAGAGCGCGCGGATCAGGGGCGCCATTCTTGCGGGGAACGATACAGACAAACCCGGTTTTACCCGGCTCAATCTCAGCGCCCTGATGAGCGATGCCAAGGTTGATATGATCATCGAAGCGGTCTCGGCTCTCGCCTCTGAGCCTGACCGCTTTGCGGCGCTTTATGAGTTTGATCCGGCAAGCGGCAAGATCGGTTTTGCCCGCGCGGCGTAGTGGCGACATCCTTCAACCCCGCGCCACAACCTTCCGATGCGCACATTTGAGACGTCATAAAACCGATACCAAACCTTCATGAAAGCGATAAGCGCGACACATATGCCCGCTGCAGAACGGGGCCGTCCCGTCGATGAGAACTCCAAAGGGGACATATCCATGAAATTTGGATCGACTATCTGCACTGCCGCCTTGATCGCCGCATCTGCGGCAAGCGCTCAGGATCTGCCGCAGGCCTCCAGCGAATGGTTCGCAGCAGGTCAGCAGCACATCGCCGACATCATTGCCCGCCAAACCAATACCGGGCGCGCAAAGAACGTGATCGTACTGGTTGCAGACGGCAACGGCGTTGGCACCAACTACGCGACACGCCTCTTTGCTGGCCAAAAAGAAGGCCAGCTGGGCGAAGAGCATGTCCTGCCCTATGAAACGCCCGAGTTCCATTCGGCGCTGGTCAAGACCTACAACATCAACGCTCAGACCCCGGATTCGGCTCCTACGGCGGGTGCGATGAACACCGGCGTCAAGCAGCGCTTCAACCTGATCAACCTTGGCGGCGACGCGATCCATGACGATTGTAGCACCGTCGCAGGCAACGAGCTGACCACCTTTGCCGAGATCGTGACCGGCATGGACAAGTCGGTTGGCGTCGTCTCTACCGCGCGGATCACCCACGCGACCCCGGCGGCCGTCTATTCCAAGACCGCGAACCGCAATTGGGAAGATGCCGTTCCAGAAGGCTGCACCGCCCAAAAAGACATCGCGACCCAGTTGGTTGATGCCATGGAAGCTGGCTATATCGACCTTGCCATGGGCGGCGGTCGCCGTCACTTTGCCCCTGAAACGGTCACGACCGAAGAGGGCAAGAACGGCAAGCGCAAAGACGGCATGAACCTGATCGAAAAGGCCAAGGGCATGGGCGTGCAATACGCCTGGAACACCGCCACTTTTGGTGAGCTGACCATGGACGCTCCGGTCTTGGCATTGTTCAACGACAGCCACATGGAATACGAAGCTGACCGCGCCGATGTGGATGAGCCGTCGCTGGCTGACATGACCAAGAAAGCGATCGAATTCCTGTCCCAGAACGACAATGGCTTCTATCTGGAGGTCGAAGCGGGCCGCGTCGATCACGCCAACCACGACGGCAACGCCTACCGCACGCTGACCGATGGTCTGGCCTTCATGGATGCGGTCAAGATCGCGGACGAGTTGACCAATGACGAAGACACGCTGATCATCGTCACTGCCGACCACGAGCATGCCATCGCCTTTAACGGCTATTGTGGTCGTGGATCAGACATCCTCGGCCTGTGCATGGGGGTCTCGAAGCAGGGTGACAAGCACAATGGCAAGCCGCTGCTGGCCGCCGATGAAAAGCCTTACACCGTGATCGGCTATCTCAACGGTGTCGGGTCGGTCCTGAAAAAGGAAGACGGCGCGAACGATTACTCCGGGTCGCGCCCCGATCTGACCCAGGAAGAGGCGCTGGATATCGACTATAACCAGCAGGCTCTGATCCCGATGTCCTCGGAAACCCACTCGGGCGAAGACGTTGCCGTCTATGCCAAGGGCCCTTGGGCGCATCTGTTTGACGGCACGATCGAGCAGAACGTGATCTTCCACGTGATGTATCATGCGGTGAACGTCGAATAAGACCGCCAGGCGATCTTCTGGGGGCTGCGGATCATCCGCGGCCCGCTTTTCCATTTTCGATCAACGTCCCGAGGATGTCATGACCTTCGACCGCCGCTTAGTGATCCTGTCCGCCCTGTCGACACTGGCCTTGCCGCAGGTCGCGCTGAGTGATGACGCGCCGATCAAACTCAGGGAGCTGTACAACAAGGACAAATCGCTGTCCGACCTCGCGCTAAGCCGGGAAGGCGCGCGCACGACATTCGAGGGGTTCATGGCGCCGCCGCTCAAGGCGGATGCCGGGTTTTTCGTTTTGACCAAGCAGCCGATGGCCACCTGTCCGTTTTGCGAAAGCAGCGTCGATTGGCCGGACAGCATTCTGCCGGTCTATACCAAACGCGTGGTCGACGTGGTGCCCTTCAACGTCAAGATCACTGCGCGCGGGGTGCTGATGATCGAGGATTATGTCGATCCCGATACCGGGTTCTTCAGCAAGCTTCGTCTGGTAGACGCCACCTATGACCATTAAGGTCGACCTGCCGTTGACGATCCGCGATCTGACGGTGCGCAACCGCAAAGGTCGCGCCTTGCTGCACGTGCCATCGCTGACCCTGAACCCGGGCGAAACCCTTGGGGTTCAAGGCCCCTCGGGCGCGGGCAAATCCACCTTCCTGTTTGCGCTTGCGGGATTGTCCGAGCGTGCAAGTGGGTCGTTGCAATGGGGTGATACTGATCTGATCCCGCAAAGCTCTGGCCAAAGGGCGGCCTTTCGCGCGGCGCATATGGGGATCGTGTTTCAAGATTTCCTTTTGTTCGATGAACTCAGCGGGCTTGAGAATGCCGCGGTCTCGGCCTTGTTTCACCCGCGCAAGACGCGGGCCGCGATCCGGGCGCAGGCTGGCGACCTGTTAGCGCGGCTCAACGTGCCGATGGAAAGCCGTACTACCGATAGCCTGTCAGGCGGCGAACGGCAGCGCGTTGCGGTGGCCCGCGCGATGGTAGCGCGACCGTCAATCCTGCTGGCGGATGAGCCGACGGCGAACCTGCACCGCGAAGCCGCCGATGCTCTCGCCCGGGATATGTTGAACACGGCGCAGCAGTCGGGCCAGACGCTGGTCGTCGTCAGCCACGATCCGGCGCTTTTGGTGCATATGTCACGTGTCATCACCATCAAGGACGGGGTCATTCATGATTGACCTTTGGGATGGTTTGTCACCGCAAACACAGGACCTGTTGTTTCTTGTCGGCCTACTGGCGCTGCAGGTCGTTCTGGCCTGCATCATTCTGTGGGGGCTGTCGCCTTTGCCGCTTGTGCGGGCGCTGTTTCGCCGGTTTCGCGGCACCGCCGTCCTGTTTGTCCTGCTTATCGCGGTATCCGTTGGTGTCGGTATCGGCCTCATCGCTCAGGAACGCGCCTTAAGGCACGCCTCGGCGCAGGCGGCTGATCCTTTCGACCTGATCGTCGCGGCCCGCGGCAGCGAAATCACCGCGCTTATGGCATCGGTGTTTTTGCAACCCTCCGACATACCGCTTTTGGACGGGGCTACCTTTGGTTGGATCGCAGGGCACGAGGCGGTAGAGTTTGCAGCGCCTTTGGGGTTCGGCGACAGCATCGACGGCGCGCCGGTGGTGGGAACAATCTCTGATCTGGTGTCCCATCTGACAAAGGGCGCCATCGATGGTCGCATGTGGCAAACGTCTCAAGAGGCGCTGATCGGATCAGCCGCGCCTTACGCAATCGGCGCCGAACTTGAGCCCGCCCATGGCACTGGCCCCGAGGTCGATCACGACGCGCACGAGGGATCGCATTTCACCGTTGTCGGACGCTTGCCGCACACGGGAACGCCTTGGGACCGCGCCATTGTGATCCCGATCGAAGGGCTGTGGGAGATGCACGGGCTGGCCAATGGCCACAGCTTGGATCACGGCGGGCAGCTTGGCGCCCCGTTCGAGCTTGCGCTGTTCCCCGGCACACCTGCCATCGTTGTAAGGCCCAAATCTCTGGCTGGCAGCTATGGTTTGCGCAGTGCTTTCAATCAGGGCGAAGGCACCATGGCGTTTTTCCCGGGCACAGTTTTGGCGCGGCTCTACGGCCTCATGGGCGACGTGCGACAAGCGATGTCCTTGCTGGCGCTTGTATCGCAGGGCTTGCTTGCCATCAGCGTTCTGATCAGCCTGTTTATCCTGACCCGCCTGTTCCAGCGCCATCTTGCCGTCCTCAGGGCGCTTGGCGCGCCTGGACGCTTTGTGTTTGGCGTCATCTGGTCGTTTGCGACGCTTCTTTTAGGGTTTGGGGCGGCCCTTGGTTTGGGCGTGGGGCTTTGCGCGGCGTCCGTCCTGTCGCACATCGTGACCGCGCAGACGGACATGACCGTTTCTGCCAGTCTGGGTTGGAGCGAGCTGCACCTCGTTGCAGGTTTCATGACCTTGGCCAGCCTTGCCGCGCTTGTTCCGGCTATCAGCGTTCTGCAGCAAAGCGTCGAAAAGGCGCTGCGCGGCTGAAAAGTCAGGCTGATCCTAAGGCCAGGCGTACCCCTTTGTCAGTGCTCTTGCCTAATCGTGCATCTGCGGAATTCGGATAGCGGGTGCGCGAACCGGATTGTCCGTTGGACTCCCGCTTGTCTAGAGTAATCGAAAAGCCTCTTTTCAGCGCATCCCTAAACATTGCATCAAGCAGAAACTCGTGAAAAGCGAAGCCTGTTGGGCGCTGCGCGGCAGGAATGGGTCAGAAAAAAGAAGGGCCGTCGAGATGAAGAATACCGATTTTGACCACAGGTATCATGAAAATCACAATGGCTTGGCGATGGGTCATCAGCGACCCGGCGCGCGATTTTCTTTGCGTGACAACAGGTTGGGACCGATCGGATTTCTGGCGGCTTTGAGGATGCGTGTTCTTGGCGGGGTCTTGGCAACAGTGTCATGCCTCTTGGCCGTCGCGGCATGTCCCGGCGATGCAGGGGCGGCAGGTCACACCGAAATCTCGGTCTGTTCCGCAGACCAGAATGTCCCAGAGGCGGTGGCCACACGGCTTGACGCCATGCTTGCGATGATGGTCGGTGCCGAGGCAGAAACAGCGACGACCTTTGGGTACGCGCCTGGTTCAGAGTTGTATGTCAATGCTCCAGACTGGACCTACCACCGTTCCACCGGGATCGCGGATGTCGAGATGGACACGCAGCTTGAATGCGGCCGACCGTTCCAGATCGGAAGCAACACAAAGATGATGGCGGCCGCGGTCCTCATGATGATGGTCGAAGAGCAACAAATGTCGCTTGATGATCCACTCAGTGCCTATTTTCCTGCGATCGCCGCCGCCTTGCCATATGGCGACAAGATCACGATCCGGCAATTGGCAAACCACACGTCTGGCGTTTTCAGCTATACCGATAACGCACCCAATGGGGCGCCCGGTCTCATGGAAGGTGCGCTGAACAATCAACACCTCTTGAGTCTGGGCTACAGCCCCGATGATCTGATCCGCTTTGTCATCGAAAATGGCGAGCCGAGCTTTGAACCCGGCACTCGTGGCGCTTGGGCCTATAGCAACACCGGATACATACTGATCGGCATGATCCTGGAGAAAATCGCCGGAATGCCTTTGGGCGAGATATTTGAAAAGCGGATCTTTGCACCGCTTGGCATGAATGACAGCTTCCTTTGGAATGATACGCCGCGCACGGATTTCGGGCTACCGAAATCCTACTATGAGCGGCCCTTCAAAATAGACGTGAGCGCGTGGAACATGTCTCAGGGATGGGCGGCTGGCGGTGTTATTTCGACCGCTGATGACATGGACCTGTTCATTCGCGGGCTGCTTTCAGGAAGGCTTTTCAGCGATCCGAAAATGCTTGCCCTTATGATGGAGACGGTTCCGGCTGGTGCGGGCTTTGCAGGCTATGGAATCGGTATCGGGAGCAGGAGCGGCGGCTTTTGGGGGCATGGCGGCCAAACGCTCGGGTTTGAATCCGACATTGGATTGTTTCACGAACAGGATATCTCGTTGGTTGTCTGGGCGAACTCGGGAAATAATCTTGCCGGCCTTGGATCGACTATTGCGTTGGGCGCTCTTGGGGAAGCCAACGCTTTGACAACACAGGAGGATAGCGCGCAGTCATTGGCCGCAACCAAATGGATTTGGGTATCGTCCAAAGATGCAAAGGGGGAGGAGAGCCTGGCGATCGCGGAACCCCAAAGATACGGGGTGTTTTTCGAGGACTCCGGTGATCTTGCGCTTCAGGCAGACTGCAACAGCGTGTTGGGCAGCTTTGCCGCACATGGCGAAGATCTGTCGATTGAACTGGGCCCATCGACCAAAGCGCTCTGCACGCCGGGCTCGCTTCACGACAAATTCGTGCAAGACCTTCAAAAAGCAATTCGTTTTCGGCGCGACGGCGAAAGCCTTCACATATTTTTGGGTCAAGATGGCGGTTCGATGGAGTTTTCTCATAACGCGGAATGATGGCGCATACTAACAAACAAACCGCGCAAGACCGGTTGAGGCCACATTTGCGAAAATGCGACCCTGTGCGTTGACTTGAAAACCCAGGCTTTCGGCGAATTCTTGCTCGATTCTTGTGCGGTGGCGTCGCCACCGCGACATATTCCACGTATCCTCCCCAAAACCTTTTTGAAATTCGGATTTTCAAAACTAGATTTCACTGAAAGCACATTATCAAGTTTTGAATTTAGCCGGTCGTGATTGGGAAGCCAAAGGCAATGACATACTTCTCACGCGTCGCATCCTATGAGGCCCGATCCGAGCGCCAGTTCGGGAAAGGTCTTTTTGCTGCTCCTGACGATTTTCGCCTGACGGATTCGCAGCGCGGTAAAGCAACGGTTTCCAAGTTCTCGATCGGAAATTTGATCATCGGTGAGGTCCGCTCGACCGGACATGAGGTGGTTGTCCGAGAGCCGTTCGGCGCCACTCTTTTAGTGCCGCTGAACGGTCGTTTGGTCTCTGAGACGGGCAACGAAACACATTGTGCCATCGGGAATTCCGGCGCGCTCTTGTTTTCGCCGAATACGCGGCGGACCAAGGTGATTGCCGCGAAGGACAGCGACTTCCTTGCTGTCCCGGTGATTGTTCCATTCTCAGAAATTGCCGAAACGGCCGAACGCATGGGGGTTTCGCCAAGCAAAGTGCGGCGGGCAACGTCCTTCAGTCTAGAAATGCGCAATCAGCCACGGCACGTCACTAGTGAATTGACGAATATCTGCATGTCCCTCTACTCCGAGATCGCCCGAGGGTCGTGCCGGCTTGACCTTTCTGATGCCCGCTCGAACTGGAGTCGCCTAATTGTAGAAAAAATCGTTGAGGTGATGGACGAGGCCGAGGTGCTGAGTCTGCCGTGCATGACCCGGCATTCGACCTCCCGTCAGCATGTCAACCGGGCGATGGAATACATGCGCTCCAACAAGTCCGATATCGAGTTGATCGCTGAAGTCGCCGGGGCTTGCGGTGTCAGCAACCGGACGCTTGAACATGCGTTCAAGGTCGAATTGGGCATGACGCCGCTGCAGGTCTTGACGAATTTCCGACTGGAAGACGCGCGCGCGATGCTTCTGGATCGCAATTGCGACTACGGTGTGACTGATGTCGCGCTGGCCAGCGGATTTCGGCATCTTGGCCGTTTTTCACGTATTTACCGCAACCATTTTGGCGAAACGCCTTCCAAAACTCGGGCGCAACGTTGAGGCGAACGCTAGAACGCAAATCAATTACGATGCTCTGCGCAAAATGGACAAGGCCTGCGGTATTCGGATTGCGAGGCTGGGCGATTAGTATCTTATGACACTATTGAAATTGCCACTCCACGGAAGCCTATGCCTGCCTCGAGAGACAAAATTCGCTAAATTTCAGGGGCGAGGCAAGGCGTAACAAGGGCCAACGCGGCAATGATCATGTCACCAGTTCAAGTCCGGTTCGGGACGCAAAAATTTTGAGCCAGCGCAGCGCTGTCAGCACACTCAACCACGGAGCATTTTGAAATGAAGACTTTTGCGAAACTCGTACTCGGGGTTGCGCTCGCTGTTGGTTCCGCCGCTCATGCCGCGGAAGTGGGCCAGGACGCGATTGACGCCTGCATCGACCAGGTTCGGATGCAGAACAACGGCGCCGGCGGTTCGGTTCTGAGTACCGAGTACTCCGAAGCCAATTCTTTGGTCATGATGCAGGATGCCAGCGGCACAGTCTGGCGCTGTCTTGTCTCCAACGATGGCAGCTTTGCCGAGGTCGAACGCCGAGGCGGCGGCGGATCGCCAGAGGTCACAGGGACCGCGTCTTGGAGGGTCGACGTGAACGGATCCCTCAACATCCACACGGGACCTTCGGCAAACGCACAGATCGTGGCCAAGCTGCCGAATGGGATGATTGTCGAAAACCGCGGATGTCAGGAGGCCGAAGGGCGGACCTGGTGCGAGGTCGCCGATGGGGATGCCAGCGGTTGGGCCGCGCGGGACTATCTTGTTCCAGTCGATGGCGAGAACATGGCGACCGCGGATGACGGCGGCGGCGCAATGGCTGGCGCGCCTTCGCCTTCGTCCATGGGCGAACCGGAGACGCGAACAGAAGTCGTTCGCTTCCCCGCTGGCTCGTCGGGCACCTACCTTGACGGTAGCCTGACGCCGGGCAGCTCCATGCGCTATGTTCTGGGCGCGGCCAACGGGCAGTCCCTTTATGTTTCGTTCGCGGACACGGATCCCTCCATCTCATACCAGATCATCCTGCCAGACGGGTCTTTCCTGCTGGACATGGTGTCGAACACGCAACCCTACGAAGGACAGCTGTTCGAGAACGGGGACCACGTGATCGAGGTCATCAACCGGGGTGACAGCACTGCAAACTACGTCCTGTCGGTGACGATCAACTGAGCGCCAGAGCTGTGCCCCGCACCATAGCGGGGCGCGGCCTCGCACCTTGAATTCGGAAACAGTGAGAACAGATCATGGAAAATGCTGTCGGAACGGGGCTGGGGCTTGTCATTGGATTGCTGATTGCAATCGTTGTCGGCGCCATCGTCGGCTGGATCGCCAGCATGATCGTGAAGGGGTCGGGGTCCGGCCTTCTGGTCGATATTCTCGTGGGGATCGGCGGGTCGCTTCTGGCCGGCTTCCTGTTGCCCGCGATCGGCGTGTCGCTGGGCTCTGGTGTCGTCGGAGCCCTCATCGCCTCGGTGATTGGAGCGGTGATCCTTCTTTTGATCATCAAGCTCATCCGCAAGGCCTGAATCTCAGGGCGCCTCGAAAGGGAGACTTTGCCATGTCGGTGACCATCAGGATTGCGACCATGCTCTTGGCGGCAGTGGTCAGTTCCGCTGTCTGGATCTCCCCTGCGTCAGCCCAACCCGTCAGCAAGATGCTCGATCAATGCTCGAGTGTCGCGCAGGGGTATTTCCGCGAACCCGCGGCCCGCACCGACATGCGCTACAACGGCCAGCGGTCGGACGGGACGCATGCGATCAACGGGCGCATCTTCCTTGAAACGCGCTACGAGGATTTTGCCTGTTCCTATCGGCGCGACGGCCAGCGAATGGTTCAGTTCTTTGCCGAAGGCCGGGTGCAAAACGCCTATCTGCCCGGCGGTGGCAATAACACCGGAGGCAGCAGTAACGTGGTGGGCGTCACGGGTGTCGCGTCCAATGATGTTCTCAATGTGCGCGGCGGCCCCGGAACGAAATACAAGATCGTCGGGGCGCTGGCGAATGGCGATCAGGTGCGTAAACTGCGCTGCGAAAAACATGGATCATCGACCTGGTGCGAGATCGAGATGATGACCGACATGCACGAGCGCGGCTGGGTCAATGCCCGGTATCTGACCGGTGGCTCTGCGACGCATTTGCCAAGCAAACCGCCCTCGGCAGAGGCGGGCGGCACACGCACCGTTC
>NZ_JBMPIX010000027.1:0-54547 GCF_049341065.1 Pacificoceanicola algae
ACCGCAGAAAGCTTCCTTGGTTTTGTAGACATCACGTCCATCCGCCTTTGGGTCAGCCTTTTGTCAACATGACCTAGCTCCGTTTCAGGCGCGCTGCGTGATCCAGACACCAAGCGCCATGACCGAAATCCCCGTGGCCCGCGTCAGGGTCAGCGGGCTGATCCTTGCGCCGAACAGGCCGAAATGGTCAATCGTCGCAGCGCTGATCAACTGTCCGATCAGCACGAAAAACACGGCGTTCCCAACGCCAAAGCGCGGCGCGATGATGGTGACGGACAGCACGTAAAAGGCAACCAGAAGCCCGCCCAGAAACAGATGTCTGGGCGCTTCGCCAATGCGCGCCAGACCGCTTGCCCCGGTGATGCCCCAGGCAAGGGTAGAGGCCAGCAAGGCCACGCAAAACAGGATCATGGCTGCGGCCATCGGCGATCCCAGCCGGATGCCCAAAGCGGCGTTCAAAGCGGCCAGAAGCGGAATGCCGATCCCGGCGGCGAGCATCACCAATGCATATTGCCCCATGTCGTGTCCTTACGGCTGAAAGAAAGTTGCGCTTGCCGCAGCCACGGGTTTGCCATCGGGCTGCGACAGCAGCATGGCTTCGGCAAAGATCAAGGCCCGCCCGGCACGGATCACCCGCGCTTCGCAACGCACGGCATCTCCTCGGGCGGCGCTGAGAAAGCGGGTTTCGAGATTGGTGGTCGCCACTGGTTTGAACTCACCCAGCCTACCGGCGCAGGCAAAGACCATGCTGGTATCCGCCAAGGTCGCCAGAGCCTGCCCGCAGACGATACCGCCCACCCGGGCAATTGCAGGTGTGACCGGGATTTCCAGAACCGCCCCCTCCGGGCCAATCTGGACCACCTTGGGCGATAGGGCCTGTACCCAGTCAGCGAAATTTTCCTCCAGCAGACGCTGCGCCTGATCGGTGTCCAACATCTTCTCTCCTCTTGCGCTTTTGGCACATTGGCCGCGCTTTCGGGCGATGTCACCCGCGAATGATGCAGATCATGTCTCTCTTCCGGAAAAGGGCGCAAGCTGTTACCGTAAATACAAAAAGAAGAACAAGACTTCGGAGCAGGCGATGGTTCGACTATCTATGGCACTTATGGCCCTGGTGGGTGCGTGCAACCCGCAACCCGAGGTGCCGGTCAGTGGCCGGGGGCTGTATGATGGCTATTGCGTGAAATGCCATGGCACGCTGGGGCAGGGCGACGGGCGTTTGGCCGCCGAGTTGCCGGTTGCGCCCGCAGATTTGACGATGCTGCGCGAAAACAATGGCGGCGTCTTTCCTTACGAAGCGGTGATGGCGCAGATCTATGGCTATCCGGGGCGACACCACTTGGGGCTCATGCCTCAATTCGGCCCGGTGCTGGAAGGAGAGCAGATCGACTGGGTGTCGCCCTCGGGTCAAGTGGTCAGCACACCGCGCGCGCTGGTCGAATTGGTCGACTATCTTGAGGTGATTCAGCAATAGGCCTTGCACGGGCCTGCTGCTCTTGCGACCAAGAGGCAATGCAAGACAAGGGGATCGAGATGCGGAAATTCGCGATTGTTCTAAGCGGGCTCATGGCCCTTGCGGCCTGTCAGGAAACGGCGGAAATGCCTGGGCCACAAGACGGGCGCGCCTTGTTCATGCAAAATTGCGCGGTCTGCCACGGCGAAGATGCCAAGGGAGACGGCGAAATGGCGCGCTCCATGGCCAAGCCGCCAAAGAACCTGACACTGATCGAAGTCCGCCACGGCGGAACCTTTCCGCGCGCCAAGATCATGTCGATCATCGACGGCTATGCGCGGTCGGACATGTCCGGGCCGGGAATGCCCGAGTTTGGCGCCTTGCTTGAGGGCGACCTGGTGCCATTTGATTCCGGTGATGGCGTGCAAACGCCCACGCCGCGCAAATTGGTGGCGCTTCTGGAGTATCTCGTCAGCATTCAGGCCAAACGCTGAGCGGTCAGGCGCTGACGGCTTTGCGCACCATGTCCCAATAGACCTGAGCGACCTCGTCTTCGGACAGGCGCCCGCCGCTGCGATACCATGTGGTGACGCCTGTCAGCATGGCGATGACCGCCAAAGTTGTGATCTTTGAATCGGGCACGTCAAAGCTGCCATCGGCGTGGCCCGCGCGCAGGATCTCTTCCAAGGCATTTTCGTAATCGCGGCGCAGCCCTTCGATCACCTCGAAATTCGCAGGTTCAAGATTGCGCAGTTCCATGTAGGAAATGAAGACCGACTCGGGCCGGTGCAGGTGAAACCGGATGTGAAAGCGGACAAAGCCTTCGAGCCGCTCCAGCGGAGCGCCGCTTTGCGGCAGGGCGGCCCAGTCTTCGAGCAGTTCATCCATATGGCCCTTCATCAGTGAAAACAGCAGGGCCTGTTTGTCCGGCGTGTAATTGTAAAGCGCACCGGCCTGAACGCCCACTTCCGACGCGATCTGGCGCATTGAAACCGCGGCAAACCCGTGCTTTGCGAAGAGGTGCAGGGCGGCGTCGCGCACACGCGGGCCGGTGATCTGGGAGTGACTGCCTTGAGTTCGTGCCATGACCATATGGTGTATCTGAACGCACGTTCAGATCAAGCGTGTGGCTTGCGCGCGCGTTCAGAGTGCGGCAAGAGAGAGACATGGCACGTTTGGCCCATACGCCCCTGCGCCTTGGCGCCAAAACTCTGTTGACCGTTCTTGTCATAGGGCTGTCGGCCTGCACGCAGTTTCCTGAACTCGACGCGGCGCAGACACCGGGAATCGGTCAGGCGCCATACCCCAAGCTGATTTCGCTGGACGGCCTTTTGGTCGGCCCCGAACCTCGCGCTACGGTGGACGTGATCTCCAATGTGCAGGGCCGGGTTGCGGGACTTCAGGCGCGGGCGGCGCGGCTGCGCCGGGTGACCGCCGGACCTGCTGGGATCGAGGCGCGCCTTGCGCGGCTGCGCCAAAAGGCGGCGGCGTTAAGGGCGGCGCAATAATCCGCACTTTATTGTCCCGAAAACCATCCAGCCGCAGAATTCAGGCCTCTGCGGCCACTGCGCCCGTTGCACCTTTTTGCCAGTGGCGCTAACCGGGGCGAAACACGTCACCACCGATCAGGAGCCTCCTTTCATGTCCAGCCCTTTGCGCCTTGGTATTGCCGGTCTTGGAACTGTCGGGGCGGGTGTCGTCAAGATCACTCGTCAGAAGGCGGCTCTGCTAACCCAGCGTTCGGGCCGTTCGATCGAAATCTCGGCTGTCTCCGCGCGCAATCGCGACAAGGATCGCGGCGTTCCGTTGACGTCTTACGCTTGGGAAGACGATCCCGTCGCGCTGGCAACGCGTGACGACGTGGATGTCTTTATCGAATTGATGGGCGGTAGTGATGGCCCGGCAAAGGCCGCAACCGAGGCCGCGCTGAAGGCTGGCAAGGACGTTGTGACCGCCAACAAGGCACTGTTGGCGCATCATGGGCAGGCGCTGGCAGAACTGGCCGAAGCCAATGGCTGCGTATTGCGCTTTGAGGCGGCTGTTGCTGGCGGCATCCCGATCATCAAATCCTTGACCGAAGGGCTGGCCGGAAACGAGATCACCCGCGTGATGGGCGTGATGAACGGCACCTGCAATTACATCCTGACACGGATGGAGGCGACCGGGCAGGGCTATAACGTGCTGTTCGACGAGGCTGACAAGCTGGGCTACCTTGAAGCCGATCCCAACCTTGACGTTGGCGGCATTGACGCAGGTCACAAGCTGGCGATCCTCTCGTCGATTGCCTTTGGCACGCAGGTCGATTTCGACGCGGTCGAACTCGAAGGCATCCAGCGCGTCGCGCTCGAGGATATCCGGCAGGCCGCCGACATGGGCTATCGCATCAAACTGCTTGGCGTGGCGCGCATGACGGGCCGGGGCCTCGAGCAATCGATGGCGCCCTGTCTTGTACCCGCCAGTTCTCCCTTGGGGCAGCTTGAGGGCGGCACCAACATGGTTGTCGTCGAAGGCGATCAGGTGGGGCAGGTCGTGTTGCGCGGCGCGGGCGCAGGCGAAGGTCCGACCGCGAGTGCAGTTATGGGCGATGTCATGGACATCGCGCGCGGGCTGCGCATGACGACCTTTGGCCAACCGGCCACGTCCCTGGTCAAAAGCACCCCAGCACAGGCCACTGCGCCTGCGCCCTACTACCTGCGGATGGCGCTGATGGACAAACCGGGCGCACTGGCCAAGGTCGCGACAGCGCTGGGCGAGGCCGGGATCTCGATCCACCGGATGCGCCAGTACGATCATGTGGACAACAGCGCGCCCGTGCTGATTGTCACACACAAGACCACCCGCGCCGCTCTGGACGATGCGCTGGGCCGGATGGCAACCACCGGGGTCGTTTCTTCAGAACCGGTCGCCCTGCGGATCGAAGAAGTCTGACCGCCGCGGTCTGCCACGGCTTTCCGGTTTTGTCCTTTTCTTTTCCTGACGGCACCGTTAGCGCCAGCGGCCCTTGCCGCTGGGGACGGGCTCGGGGTACATCAATGGCAACAATTGTACTCGAGGAAGACAGGCCCATGACCAGCAAAATTGACTTCAATGACCGTATGCTTTCGCTTGGGCTTGCCCGCGTGGCCGAACAGGCCGCCATCGAAAGCGCCAACTGGATCGGCCGCGGCGACGAAAAAGCCGCCGATCAGGCCGCGGTCAACGCAATGCGCGAACAGCTGAACCAGCTGGACATCAAGGGCGTTGTGGTCATCGGTGAGGGTGAACGCGACGAGGCGCCGATGTTGTACATCGGCGAGGAAGTGGGCAACGGCAACGGCCCCGGCGTGGACATCGCGCTGGACCCACTGGAAGGCACGACGCTGACTGCCAAGGACATGCCCAACGCGTTGACCGTTATTGCCATGGGCCCGCGCGGCACCATGCTTCATGCGCCGGATGTTTACATGGACAAGCTGGCCATTGGCCCCGGCTTTGCCGAAGGAGTTGTGTCGCTGGACATGAGCCCGAAGGAACGTGTCGAAGCGCTGGCCAAGGCCAAAGACTGTGCGCCCTCCGACATCACGGTCTGTATCCTTGAACGCCCGCGTCACGAAGAGATTATCGCCGAAGTCCGCGCCACCGGGGCCGCCATTCGCCTGATCACCGATGGCGATGTGGCCGGTGTCATGCACTGCGCCGAGCCGCACATCACAGGGATCGACATGTACATGGGATCGGGCGGCGCCCCCGAGGGGGTTCTGGCGGCAGCCGCTTTGAAATGTATGGGCGGTCAGATCTTTGGTCGCCTGCTATTCCGCAACGATGACGAACGTGGCCGCGCGGCCAAGGCCGGGATCACCGATCTGGACAAGATCTATACGCGCGATGAGATGGTCACCGACAACGTGATCTTTGCCGCAACCGGGGTGACCGGCGGCTCGCTTTTGCCGGGCATCAAACGCGAGGTTGGTTGGCTGACCACTGAAACGCTTTTGATGCGCTCGAAGACCGGGTCGGTCCGGCGGATGACCTATCGCAATCCAACCTCCTGAGGTTGGGCGGGGTTTGGGGGCTTTGTCCCCGCCGTGCCTTTGGCATGTCACCCCGGGTTTTTCAATTTGAAGCAGGGGCGCGGCTTTGGGCTTTCTTGGTGTTGAGAACAGTCTGACCGCGCGGCGCTGGGTCGGACCCTCGGCCGAGGTGGAACGTCAGGCCGAGGCTTTGGTGCAGGCCCATGGCTATCCGCGTGGGCTTGCGCTGGTTCTGGCGCGGTTGGGCGTGTTGCCGCAAGAGGCTCCGGGATATCTGGAGCCGAAACTGCGGGACCTGCTGCCAGACCCGCGAAGCCTGCGCGACATGGAAAAAGCAGCGACGCGGTTTTTGGCTGCGGTGCGCGGGCGGCAAAAGATCGCGGTTTTTGCGGATTATGACGTGGACGGGGGCAGCTCGGCCGCGCTGTTGATCCACTGGCTTCGGCAGATGGGCGTGGCCGCGACGCTCTATGTTCCAGACCGGATCGACGAGGGCTATGGCCCGAACCCGCCCGCCATGCGAGAGCTGGCTGCGGCGCACGATCTGATCGTTTGCGTGGACTGCGGAACCCTGTCGCACGAGGCGATTGCCGCGGCGGTGGGGGCCGATGTGGTGATCCTTGATCATCACTTGGGCGGCGAGACCTTGCCCGACTGCCATGCGGTGGTGAACCCTAATCGTCAGGACGAAAGCGGCGATCTGGCCCATCTTTGCGCGGCGGCGGTGGTCTTTTTGATGCTGGTCGAAGCCGGGCGCCAATTGCGCGAGGCCGGGGCCAAAGGGCCGGATCTGATGTCGCTTCTCGATTTGGTGGCCTTGGCGACCGTGGCGGATGTGGCGCCGCTGAAAGGGGTCAATCGCGCCCTTGTGCAGCAAGGGTTGAAAGTCATGGGCGCGCGCGCGCGGCCCGGTCTGGTGGCGCTTTCCGATGTGGCCCGGCTTGAGACGGCGCCGACCTCTTACCACTTGGGCTATGTCCTCGGGCCCAGGGTCAATGCTGGCGGGCGGATCGGACAGGCCGATCTTGGTGCGCGCTTGCTGTCGACGGACAACTCCCACGAAGCGCAGGCCATGGCCGAACGGCTGGATCAGTTGAACACCGAACGGCGCGAGATCGAGGCCGCCGTGCGTGCCGCCGCCTTGGCGCAGGCCGAGGAGCGCGGGCTGGATACGCCGCTGGTCTGGGCTGCAGGCGAGGGTTGGCATCCCGGGGTGGTTGGGATCGTGGCGTCTCGGCTGAAGGAGCTGACCAACCGCCCAGCGGTTGTCATTGGTTTGGACGGTGGCGAGGGCAAGGGCTCCGGGCGGTCGGTTTCCGGCGTCGATCTAGGGGCTTCGGTTCAGAGGCTCGCGGCCGAAGGGCTGCTGATCAAGGGAGGTGGCCACCGGATGGCGGCGGGTCTGACCGTTGCGAAGGATCAACTGGAATCGGCGATGGCGCGCCTGTCTCAGCTCTTGGAAAAGCAGGGGGCAGGCGAGGGCGGCCCGTCTGATTTGCGCCTTGACGGGATGCTGATGCCCGGCGCGGCAAACCTCGATCTGGTCGAGAACCTTGAGCGCGCGGGTCCCTTTGGGCAGGGCGCGCCCGGTCCACGTTTCGCTATCGCGGACGCGCGGATTTCCTTTGCGCGGCAGGTCGGGACGGGGCATCTCAAGATTGCCTGCGATGACGGTCTTGGCGGACGACTGGAGGGCATTTCATTTGGCGCTTTTGACGGCCCGATGGGCACAGCCTTGATGAATCATGGCGGCGCCCGATTCCATTTGGCAGGGCGCTTGGAGGTCAACGAGTGGGGCGGACGACGTTCCGTGCAACTCAGACTGGAAGATGCGGCACCCGCTTCGCAGTAGATCGCGATGTTTGACGGCAGGGCATTGTTATTTAAAGAGAAATCCTTGTTTTCGCGGCGCGGCAAAAAAACTTGGCCTTGGGGCGGAAAAGTTGAAATTTGGGCTTGCAAGCACGCGGTGCATTTCATAAAACCCGCCTCACGCCACGACGCTGGCCCGTTCGTCTATCGGTTAGGACGCCAGGTTTTCAACCTGGAAAGAGGGGTTCGATTCCCCTACGGGCTGCCACTTCCCTGATTGTTTAGTCCCGGATGGCGCGCAAGTCGTTTGAAATAGACCTCCCGAAAACCAATTCTTCTCAGTTCGGCTCAATGGATCCATGCAACACGGGTATCGGGTTCTTCCGTGACACCAGCAGGTGATTCATGGCACAGGTCGACACTGCACTGGGCGGGCTAAAGCCCCAGGAAAAACCAAAAATCCAGTGATCGAGGCGGTCTGCACCTCTTGGTGAATCCTGATGGGGCGAGCTGCGGTGCTTGGTTGTCTCGGCACGGCTTGTGGTAGGGGGATGCGGACCGAAGCCTGGATGCCCTTTGTCGGGCGGGGATCAAGCGTGATGCGGAAGGAAATTGGTCGAATGCGCGTGGCAAGAAGGGGATAGAGCTTCGGCAGCCCGGCGTTTCCTGAAACTGATTCAATAAAGGGCGACCTGGAAAAATTCCCGGATCGACGTCCACTATCCGTCCGTGACAGATCACCGAACAGCGATAAAGTCTTCAAAGAACAGGCGCGAAGGTCGCGCCAGCCTCGTTTTGCGTCGTATCCCCCGGAGCCTATGCGTTACATCGCGCCGGGGGGTACTTTTGCCGCTTCAGTTGGATCAAGCCTTGAGCGTTTCGGTTGACGAAAAGAACATCGCCTGACTAATGGCCGAACGGACTTGCTCTTCAGTGTAAGGTTTTGAGATCAGGAAGGCCGGTTCCGGACCTTCGCCTGTCAAAAGCCGTTCCGGGAAGGCGGTGATGAAGATGACCGGTGTGTCGGGTTGGTTTGTCAGAATGGAATTCACCGCATCAATGCCGCTGGAATTGTCGGCAAGCTGGATGTCCGACAGGATCAGATCCGGCTTTTCGCGCTTCGCCAGATCAATCGCGGCGGTTTCGGTGCGCGCCACCCCGGTGACCTTATGGCCCATCTCGGCGGTGATCGCTTCGAGGTCGACAGCGATGATCGCCTCATCCTCGATGATCATCACACGACCCGAAACGGACTGGGCCATTTCGGCATAGGCGATGGTGACCAGTTGTTCGACCTCGGAGGTCGAGACATCCATCACTGCGCCGACCTCGGCAAAGGACAGCTCTTCGATCGTATGCAGCAGCAATGCCTCGCGGGTGCCGGAGGTCAACCGGGACATGTGCCCCTGCGCCTTTCCGGCCAAGCCTGTTTCATCTTCGCTGAGGGGCGCACCGGTGGTGACCCAAATCGAATGAAATACCTTGAACAGCGCGCATTTGGACGACAGCGACGCATCAAAGCTGGACGGGTCACCAAGGATCGCTTCGAGTGTGGCCATGGCATATTGATCGCCGCGCTGCTGCGATCCGGTCAGAGCGCGCGCATAACGGCGCAAATAGGGAAGCGTACTGCCAACTTTGGACGCCAGATCCCCGCCACTGCGTTCAGTCATTCTTTCCGTCCTTTTTTTCGGTCTAACTGGGAACCAAACGCGCTCCATCGTGTTAGGTTCCCGAGACGTGCCAAAAAACTTAAACTTTGCAAGTGATCACATGACCCGAGAAAACCGAAATTCAAGGCTACAGCAAGAGATCGAAGCCAACCTCAAGCGCGCTTACGACGATGTGCTTCAGCAGGATATCCCGGACCGCTTCACTCAGCTTTTAGCACAACTGCAATCCGCCGACTCCAAGCCCCAGGACGAAGGGGATCAGCATGACGCGTGACCCCCGCGAGGAGCTGGTCGAGCATATTCCGGCCATGCGCGCATTCGCCATGAGCCTGACGCGCAACTCAGCCACGGCTGATGACATGGTGCAGGATGCGCTGGTCAAAGCATGGACCAAGATCGACAGTTTTCAGGCGGGGACGAACATGCGCGCCTGGTTGTTCACGATCTTGCGCAATACCTATTATTCCCACTTCCGCAAACGCCGCCGCGAGGTTGAAGACGGCGATGGTGTACTGTCTGCCGGTCTTGCGCAAAAGCCCGATCACGATGGTCGCCTTCAGATGCGCGACTTCAACACGGCCTTTGCCGAGTTGAACGAAGAACAGCAAGAAGCGCTTGTTCTGGTGGGGGCTGGCGGCTTTTCCTACGAAGAGGCAGCGGAAACCTGCGGCGTGGCAGTTGGCACGATCAAAAGCCGGGTAAATCGCGCACGCGCGCGCCTGTCCGAGCTTATGGGGCTGGATGACGACGACACGCTTGAGGCGACCGATGCGGTGACCGCTGCCATCGTTGCTGAAAACCCAAGCGCCGCGTGATCGGGAACTTGCCCGCGTGAGGCGCCGTATCGCAAAATTGCGCAGCCTGCCGGCTCGATTGGTCGCAATGCTGTCCCTTGCGCTTTTGCCGCTGGGGGTCATTTCGCTGTATCAAACGCAGGCGGTGCTGGAAGAAGCGCGTTCGCTCAACCGGGCCTCGCTCAAGGGGCGCACGGTCGAAGCCGCCATGGCCGAGCGCGAACTGATCCAGGAGGCGCTTGGTGCAGCCCAAGGGTTGGGGGCAACCGTTATTGCAACGGATCGCGGTATTTGCACTGAGGTGATGCAACAGTTCATCGAAGGCCATCCGCAGTTCATTTTCGCGGGCTTCGTCGACGAGACGGGCTTGATGGAGTGTAGTTCAGCCGGCGAAACCCGCGACTTTTCTCAGAACCGTGTCTTTATCGAAACCATGTCAAAGGGTGGCCCGACGGTTCAGATCAGCGCGAGCGGGGCGGTCACAGGGCAAGCCGTGATCATTGCCAGTCACCCGGTCTGGCAGGACGGGCAGCAGATTGGTTTCGTCAGCATTTCCATTCCGCACCGGTTGGCCAATGCGCTGATGTCTGACGGCAACGAGGAAGAAGGTCTGCGGCTGGCGACGATCAACACCGAGGGCAAAGTCATCTCGGCCACCGGGGGCGCCGAGTCGGCAATGGATTTTCTGCCCGCCGATATACCTCTGGACACACTGGGCAAGAAGATTGGCCAGACCTTCGACGCGGTTGTCAGCAGCGGTGAAAAGCGCGTCTTCGCGGTCAGCGCCATGATCCCTGGCAGCGTCGTTCTGGTTGGCAGCTGGCCCGCAAGCAGCGCGCGGGAAAGCGCGTCTCGGTTCAGTGTCTTCCTGTCGATCTTGTTTCCCGCTTTGATGTGGGCGGTCGGCGTGACCGTGGCCTATTTCAGTGTGCAGCGTCTGGTGATCCGGCATATCTCAAAGCTGCGCTCGGCCATGCGCCAATACGCTTTGGGCGAATTGCACGGCGGGCGTGTTGAATTGGACAATCCGCCCGAAGAATTGGCCGATACCGCGCGGGCCTTCAACCGTATGGTGCTGTTTCTGGCGCAGGCCGAGGCCCAGCAGGAACAGGATCTGCGCGACAAGGAAGTGCTTCTGAAAGAGGTTCACCACAGGGTCAAGAACAACCTGCAACTGATCGCCTCGATCATGAACATGCAGGCCCGTACCGCGAAAACGCCCGAAGCGCGGCGGATGTTGGCGGGGCTGCAGCGCCGGGTGCGCGGGCTCGCCATGATGCACCGCACGCTTTATACCACGCCCGACATGACCGCTGTGAACGCCGCCGAGATGATCGATGCCATGGTCAAGGATCTCTCGGGCCTGCCGGGCGAAACCGGGGTACAGGTGGTGACCCGGCTTGATGAAGTGCTGCTGTTCCCCGATCAGGCGGTGCCTTTGTCCATGCTGCTTGCCGAAGCCCTGACCAACGCGCTGAAATATGTCGGCATCCCCAAGGATGGATCACCACGCATCGCCGTTGACCTGAGCATCGCGGATACTGGCACCGTCTGCCTGTTCATCGAGAATACCTTGGGCGCTCCTGTTACGCCGCCGGATGAGGATGAAACCGAAAGCAGCGGATTGGGCAGCACGCTGATGCGCGCCTTTGTTGGCCAATTGGACGGGGAAGAAGAAATCGAACGAGACGAGGGGCTGTTCCGCTATGTGGTCTGTTTCGAGGCGCATGATTTCGAACCCGATCCCTGAACGGAGTCAGGCTTTGGCGGATTTGGCCAGCGCTGCACGGCCCTCGGCGCGCTCGGCGGCGGCACTGACCAGGGCGCGAAAAATGGCGCGTTGGCGCCGGGCATAAAACAGATGTTCCGGGTGCCATTGCACACCAAGCGCAAAGGGGTCACGTGAACATTCCACTGCCTGCGGCATCCCGGCCTTGTCACGCGCCACCACGCTAAGACCCTTACCCAGCTTGTCGATTGCTTGGGTGTGCAAGGCGTTCACTGTCATTTCTTCTGGTCCGACAATCCGCTCCAGAACGCTGCCTTGGGTGATGTCTATGGCGCGGCGGGGCAGGATTGTCTTGATGATCTCTTGCTGGCCAAAGGTTTGCCAGGCGGTCTGATCCAGCGTGCCGCCAAGGGCGACGTTCAGCATTTGCGCGCCGCGGCAGATCCCCAGTACGGGGATGCCTTGCTGGATTGCAGTTTCCGCCAGATCGCGCTCGAATGAGTCGCGATCCCGGTCCAGCCGCACCGAAATGCCCAGCTTGCCGCCATAAAGTTCAGGCGCGATGTCGTCGCCGCCACCGATGATGATGCCGTCCACGTCGTCCAGATCGGCGGGCCGCCCGGCACCCCAACGGACGCCGCGCCCTCCCGCTAGCCACAGGTTCAGATTGACGATCGGAAAGATGCGCCACCCCGACCGCCCCGAGGTGGTGACGCCAATGCGAGGGCGGGTCATGCGATCTGTGCCTCGTGGTTTGCCTCCAGGCGTTCACTGACCTTGTCGGCCCAGCGGCCGCGCGAGTTCAGGAACTGGTCGCGTTCGGCCTGCCAATCGCGGCAAAGCGCGTCGAACATGCGTGCATCCTGGGCAAGGTTTTCGACCTTTTGCCAAACCTCCCAAGAGTCCCGCAATGACCAATCGGCTTCGTCGATCCGGCAATCGGGCAGGCGGAAATGAAAGGCCGGGCGGCCCGAGGTTTTGCCGACATCGGGAAAGGCCCTGTCGAAACCGTCGGGGTCCATGTCCATGAAGATCGGCAGCAGATCGAGCCCGTGATTGCGGCTTTGTGTGTGCTCGGCATAGATCTCCATGACCTGCCGCAGATCGCTCGGTCGGGCCTCGACCAAGGCATCGACCAGCGCGCGCGGCCATGCATCGACAAAGGGCAAAAGCCGCCGGGTTGGGTCAATTGGATCGGTCTTTCGCAGCCAATCTTCCAGCAATCCATAGGCAAGAATGACTTTGCAGTCATGGTCGGCATTGCCGGATAGGGCGGGGTTGAGATGCACGCCAAAGCCCAGAAACATCCCGTCGCGCGACCCCAAAGCGCCCTCGCGGCGGAGCCTGTCGCGCAGGCTGTCCAACTGTCCGATCTGTTCGGGCGTCAACGGCGGCGAGACAATTTCGACCGGCACAACGCTGCGCGCCAGATCAAGGCCGCCCTCCAAAAGCGCACCGCCCTGCTTCTTGCGCAGAAAGATGTCCAACTCGACCTTGATGGTGCCAAGCGCCGTGTCCTCGACCTGATAGGCGTGCGATCCGTCTTCGCGGATCTCGCCGCCCAGTTCATCAGCGATGATACGGGCGGTCTGTTCTTCGGTCAGCCCTGCAAATTCAATCTCGATCCCGGCCTTGCGGGGCGTACCGGACATTTCTGGCAGGTTACTAAACGGTGCAGTCATATCAGTTCTTCTTTCGTGAATGCGGGTGTACTGGCGCAAAAAGTGGTCAGCCAGATCATCAAAGGTATGGCGACGATGGCGCCAATCGGCCCCCAAAGCCAAAGTCCAAAGAGGATGGCCAGAAAGACCCCCAGCGGGTTGATGTGCAGCTTTTGCCCGACCAACATCGGTGTGACGAATTGCGATTCAGTCAGGTTCATCGCGAAAAAGGCCAAAGGCGGCAAAAAGGAATGAATCCCCGAGAATTGGGAAATCCCGGCGATGGTCAGCGCGCCAATCAGCGTGATCGGGCCAAGGTACAGCAGGAAATTCAGCACAAAGGCGGCCAAGCCCCAGAGCATCGGGTAACTCAGCCCCAATGCGCCCATGACGGCAAAACAGGTCAAGCCAAGGCCCGCATTGATCATCGTGATGGTGACGAAATAATGCGAAACGGCCCGGTCGGCACGGTACAGCGCCAACTTTTGGCTGCCAAACGTCGCATAGATATCGTCGCGCGTCAGAAGGAAGAAAAACAGCGTGCCTGCAAAAATCAGCATTTGGCCCAGAAAATCCGGTGCCATCCAAAGCATTTCGACAATGGTCGGCACAGCTTGATTTCCGCCCTCTGTGATGGTGCGATTCAGTTCGTCGCCGATTTCATCCAGACCGCGGACGGAAAAGGTCACGCGTTGCAGCCACCATTGCACCTCCATTTTGATCCGGGGCATCTGCTCCATTGCTTCGATCAACACAGGACCGAGCAGGGCAATCATCAGGATCGAAAGCCCACCCGCCGTCAGCAAGGCCGCGGTGGCACTGATCGCGCGCGGCACGCCCATCTTTTGCAGCAGCGAGACAAGCGGCGCCAGAACCAGAGCAAAGACCAACCCCAATGCGATCGGGGCGACAAGATTGTCTGCCAGCCGCAAAGAGGCGACCAGCAAAAGCGTTGCGATCAAGATCAGGCTCCAGGTTGCCGCTTTGGGCAGCAGCCGTGCGGGGGCGTCAAACATGCGTGTCTGGCCCTTGGTCACTTTCGTTTGGTGCATTGCTTGCGCGGGCTTGCAAGGCGCTTATTTCGCGGTGAAGCATGGCTTCGGCTTCGCGCAGGGCCGCATCACGCCGCGCGCCGAGCAGGGCGCCTTCTTTGCGGGTCGATGGCAGCAAGGCTCCTGCCACTGCACCAAACCCCAACGCCAGTGCGCCGGTGATAAGGGGGTGATCTGTGTGGCTGCGCTTTGCTGTCTCGCCCAGTTGTGCGGCGTGCTTTTCGAGTGCGCGTTGGGCGTCGAGGGCCTTTTGGCGGGCCGCCAAGACCCTTCCTCGTGCGCCATCGGGAAGGGGCTCCAACCCGCTTTCCATCGCCAGCTCTAGGCTGCGTGCATCCGGGCTGGTGTCTGCGGCGGTTGGCGCCATCGGCGCAGGCTCAGGTTCAGGCTGGTCGCGCTTTGCTGACTGGCTGAGCAATAGCGCGGCACCAGCGCCGATCAGCGCCAGTGCCGCGGGGTGCGCCTTGGCAGCGAGGGCCGCTGCGGAGGCGGCATCTTGCGCCCAATCAGCGCCGGTCTGCATGGCGTCCTGACCCGCGCGGGCAGGGTTTGCTGTGTCACTGAGGCGTTGGAACAGCTCGTTGACCTTGGCCCGCTGCCGGGTTGCGTCGCGTTCCAGTTCGTCGATCTCGAAATCAGCCACGGCTCATCTCCTGTGTGAGGGCAAGGTCGCGTTTTACTTGCTGTGCTGCTTTGCGGGGAATGAGGGTCTTGGCCGACAAGCGGGTTTTGGCAACCGAGGTCAGAACGAACGCCAGCACCAGACAAGCCGCACCAACGGCCAAGGCCGCTGCCCCCCATCCAAGCCCGGCATCAACCAGCGCGATCACTGCCGAGGCAGCAACGGTTTGCAGACCTGCCAATGCCAGCAGGAAAGCGGCAATTCCAATCCAAAGCGCCCTCGCGGCGCGCGCCATGTTGCGCGACACCTCGGCCTTGGCCAATGCAAGTTCGGTGCTGAAAAGTTGGCGCAATTCGCCCGCCAAGCTAGCCAGAAGTCCCGGCACATCCCTGAAATTGTCCTGACTCATCATCGCGTCTCCCTTGGCTCGGCTGCCGCGAGGTGACCGCTCCATGGATCATTTCCCGGCGCGCTTTGCGGCGGTGTTTCCGCCTTGAGAACGCGTGCGGCGGCAAAGCCAGCCAGGGCAGCGCCGCCAAGAAAAAGCAGCGGATTACGCCGGGCGAATTGGGTCACATCGGCAAGCGTTTCTTCCAACCCCTGTTCACTGAACCGGGCGATGGCGCCATCAACCTGCCTCGCAACTTCTTGCAGGGCGCAATCTTCAAGCGACCCTTTGGACGCTCCATCGCGCGGGTTGTCGGCGGTTCGCGCCGTATCAAAGGCGGCATCGTTCACGTGATCTGAAGCTGACATTCAAAAGCCCCCTTTGCTGCGCCATGATTTTTGAGCGCGGTTTCAAAAGTGAAACGCCGAAGCCGACCGAAAGGTTCCCAGGGGCTGTACTTTTGCGCTGATAGGAGGGAGGCTTTGCGCTGAAACCGAGAGGGA
Organism: Pacificoceanicola algae; assembly: GCF_049341065.1. Taxonomy (NCBI): domain Bacteria; kingdom Pseudomonadati; phylum Pseudomonadota; class Alphaproteobacteria; order Rhodobacterales; family Roseobacteraceae; genus Pacificoceanicola; species Pacificoceanicola algae. The sequence goes on from NZ_JBMPIX010000027.1 coordinate 15,698, forward strand.
GATGGACATGCACGCAGCGATCAAACCGGGCAATGTGGCAGTGGTGACGGGCGGTGCTTCGGGCATCGGGCTTGAAGCCGCACGGCGGCTTTCCGAGCTGGGCATGAAGGTCTGTATCGCCGATCTGCCCGGCCCGGGCCTTGAGGCTGCACGTCAAAAAGCCGGAGCCGCCTTGGCCGTTGGCGTGGATGTGGCCGAACCAGACCAGTTGCGCGACCTGAAATCGCAAGTCGAGGCGCAGCTTGGCCCGGTGGATGTTCTGATGAACAACGCCGGAATGCAGCCCGGCAGTTCGATCTTTGACGTCGAAGCGAATTGGGATCGGATCATTGGTGTCAACATGTGGGGGATCATTCGTGGATCGCAGGTTTTCGCCCCGGATATGGCCGCCAGCGGGCGCCCCGGTCTGATCGTGAATACGGGGTCGAAACAGGGGATTACGACACCGCCGGGGGATCCGGCCTATAATGTTTCCAAGGCTGGCGTGAAGGCCTTTACCGAAGCGCTTCAGCACGAATTGCGCAACATCGATGGCTGCGCGGTCGAGGCGCGCCTGTTCATCCCCGGTTGGGTGTTCACCCCGCTGACCGCGCGGGGCCGCACGGACAAGCCCGAGGGGGCATGGACGCCAGCCCAAGTGGTGGACTTTCTGTTGCTGTCGCTTGACCGGGACGACTTTTATATCCTGTGCCCAGACAACGACGTGGACCGCGCGACAGATGCCAAGCGTATCCTTTGGGCGGCGCAGGACATCACCGAAAATCGCGCGCCGCTGTCACGCTGGCATCCCGATTACACCGAGGATTTTGCCGCGTGGCTCAAGACCTGAGCCGAAGCGCTCAGGCGCGCAGCTTGTCCTCGGGGGCAGGGGCCTGCCCGTCATAACCGCCCCAGACCGACTGGTCGAAATGGATGACGGCGCCGGTCATCATGCCGCTGTCTTCGGAGGCCATCCAAAGCACCGCCCTGGCAACTTCGGCAGGTTCCAGAAGCCGGCCAAAGGGCATGGTCGCGGCCTGCTTGTCGATAAACTCGGGATCGCCGGATTCCGCCGCTTGCAAGGCGCGCTCGTGGTCGGAATTCATCCAGCCGATGTCCAACTGGTTCACCCGGATCCGGTTGCGCATCAGGGCATAGCCCGAATTGCGGGTCAGCGTCGCCAAAGCCGCCTTGGAGGCACAATAGGGCGCGATAAAGGGCTGACCTGCGTGCTCCGACGTCGAGCCGATGTTGACCATGGTCCCCTCGATGCCTTCGCGCTCCATCAATTTGACCGCGTCCTGCATCAGAAAGAAAGGCGCGCGTGTATTGACGGCGAACATGCGGTCGAACAGCTCGGGCGAGGTATTCAAAAGGTTGCCCCGGTCGGTCAGACCCGCGGCGTTCACCAGAATATCAACCCGGCCAAAGCGTTTGTCCGTCTCGGGGATCACGCGCTGCACGTCTTCGATCCGGGACAGGTCGGCGGCGATCATATGAACCGGTACGCCGGTGTCTTCGGTGATTGCCCGCGCCTTGGCCTGACCCTTTTCAACCCCGCGGCCGACGATCACGATCCCTGCCGCGCCGGCCTTGGCAAACAGCGTGGCAATGGCAGCACCCAAGCCTTGGGTGCCGCCCGTCACGACTGCGATTTTTCCGTCGATCCGGTTCATGAAATCACCTCGTATCCTGCGGCTGTCATCACCCGCATCAGCTCTGCATGGCCAACCTCGGCCATTTTTTGTGGCGGGTTGGCGACCGGGTCCTGTTCGGCCTCAACGACGAACCAGCCCTCATAGCCGTAGTCCGCACAGCGCTGCACGATGGCGCCGAAATCAAGGCTGCCATCCCCGGGCACGGTGAAGGCGCCCTTGATCACCGCATCTAGGAAGCTTTCTTTATCGCGGTCCAGCGCATCGGTGACCGAACGCCGGATGTCCTTGACGTGGACATGGGTGATGCGCGCGTGGTGCTTGTCGATGGCGGCCAGCGGATCCCCACCGGCAAAGGCCAGATGGCCGGCGTCCAAAAGCAGCGGAATACCTTCGCCCGATGCCGCCATGAAGGCGTCAAGCTCGTGCTGGAACTGAACCACCGCGCCCATGTGGTGGTGATAGGACAGCGGCATGCCTTGCTCGGCGCACCATTCGCCGAACTCGGTCAGCTTGCGGGCATAGGCTGTCATCTCGTCATCCGTCAGCACCGGCTTGGTGTTCAACGGCGCCGCGCGGTTGCCTTGGATCGAGCGCGCGACCTCGCCGTAAACGATGCAAGGGGCATCGACCGCCTTGAACAGTTCGATCATCGGCTGAATGCGGTCCTTGTTGGCGCTCAGATCCTCGTCCACCAATGTGCCGGAGAACCAGCCGCCGCAGAGCGTTACATCGGCGGCGCGCAGGATCGGCAGCATCTCATCGGGGTTGGTGGGAAAGCGCTGACCCAGTTCCATCCCGGTGAACCCGGCGCTGCGCGACTGGCGCAGGCATTCCTCAAGGCTGACGTCATCGGATAGTTCCGGCAGATCGTCGTTCCACCATGCGATTGGCGACATGCCCAGTTTGGCTTTCAGCATTTCGTTAGACTCCCACGCGCTGCTTGGCGCGAATTTGCTCTTGATGTGCGCGGGCCACTTTGACCGTTTCGCGCTGCGATACTTCTGGAACGCCGACGTCCCAATCGGCATCTCCCGGCACCCAGCTATAGGCATCTGTGACGATGGACAAAACGGTTGTTCGATCGTTTCCCTGCGCCCAGAGGATGGAATCTTTCAAATCTGACAGGTTTTCCACGTTGCGGGCATAGGCGCCCATGCTTTCGGCGTGCTTGGCGAAATCGACATGCAGCGGGGCATCGGGATTCTCAATCCTGCAATCTTTCAGCAAGCAGTTGAACCCCGGCGTGCCTTTGAATTCCTGCAGTCGGTTGATAACTGCGTAGCCACCGTTGTCACAGACGATGACGATCATCTTGTGGCCCGTCAGAACGCTGGAATAGATGTCCGAATTCATCATCATGTAGGTACCGTCGCCCAGCATGACGAAAGGTGTGCCTTTGCCCTGATTGGCCATGGCGTTGCCCCAGCCCGCGGCCAGTTCATAACCCATGCAGCTAAAGCCGAACTCGAGATCGAAGGTATTGGGATTTTTTACCCGCCAGCCCTTGGCAACCTCGCCCGGGATGCCGCCCGCTGCGGCGACCAGATGGTCGTTTTCCCCGGCGCATTGGTTCACCACGTTCACCACTTGGGCATAGGTCGGGATCGGCGCGTTGGTCGGGGCCTGATGCTCGTCCAGCAGTTTGTCCCAGTCTTTGAACAAGGCCTGAGCGTGGTCCAAGTGGCCTGGATCGGCGGCCCAGTCCCCCATTTCGGCGTCCAGATCCGCTACGCTTTCCAAGGCATCGCCCACCACCGCCAGCGCCCGGTGCTTGGTCGCATCCCAGCGCGCGGCATTGATGCTGATGAACTGCGCGTCCTGCGCAAAGGCCGTCCATGAACCCGTGGTAAAGTCCTGCAGCCGCGTTCCCACGGCAAGGATCACGTCCGCCTCGCCCGCAAGGGCATTGGCCGAGGTTGATCCAATGATCCCGATTGGCCCCGCATGCACCGGATCGTAATGAGTCAGCCCGCCTTTTCCCGCAATCGTTTCGACGACAGGGATGCCGCGCTTGGCGGCAAAGGCCTGAAGCGCGCCTTCTGCGCCGGAATAGCGCACGCCGCCGCCAGCAATGATCAGGGGCTTTTTCGCGCCCTGCAGGATCTGCGCGGCCTTGGCCAGGCTGCCGCGATCAGCGCGCGGGCGCGGGATGGTCCAGACATGTTCTTCGAAGAACGCCTCGGGGTAGTCAAAGGCCAGCTCCTGCGTGTCTTGCGGCAGGGCGATGAAAGCAGGCCCGCAGTCGGCAGGGTCGAGCATGGTTGCAATCGCCTGTGGCAGGCTGGAAATGATCTGCGCCGGATGGGTGATCCGATCCCAATAACGTGTAACCGCGCGGAAGGCGTCGTTCACCGTGACGCTTGGATTGCCATAGTGTTCCACCTGTTGCAGCACGGGGTCGGGCAGGCGGTTGGTAAAGGTATCGCCGGCGATCAGCAGCAGCGGCAGGCGATTGGCATGGGCCGTTCCCGCCGCCGTCACCATGTTCAGCGCCCCCGGCCCGATCGAGGACGTGGCGATCATGATCTGACGGCGCCGCTTGGCCTTGGCAAAACCTGCCGCCGCCAGCGCCATCGACTGTTCGTTCTGCCCGCGCCATGTTGGCAACTGGTCCTGCACCGCCTCGAGGGCTTCGGACAGGCAGGTCACGTTGCCATGCCCGAAAATCCCGAAGACCCCGGCAAACAGCGGCAGCTTTTCTCCGTCAATCTCGGTGAACTGGTTGCACAAATAGCGCACCAGCGCCTGAGCCATTGTCAAACGTACGGTACCGGCCATCGCGATTCCTCCCTGTCTTTTGGCAAAACTTACGGAGCGCAGATTGACAATGCAACGGTTATGCAATGATCATTGCGAAAATGCTGCGGGAGGAAAAGCATGACCAGAATCGCATTGCTCGGCTGCGGCCGGATTGGTCAGATGCACGCCGACATTATCGCCGCGCATCCGCGGGCCGATCTGGCCGGGGTCTATGACACGCATGGGCCTTCGGCGCAGGCGGCTTCGAACAAACATGGTGTGCCGGTTTATGACAGTCCAGAAACGGCCTTTGCCTCGGACGCCGATGCGGTGCTGATCGCCACGCCCACCGCAACCCATGTGGATTTCATCAAGGCGGGCGTCGCGGCGGGCAAGGCGGTGCTGTGTGAAAAGCCCATCGACCTTGATCTGGAGCGCGCGCGCGCCTGCGCGCAGGCGATCAAGGGGGCCACGCAGCCCATCATGATCGGCTTCTGCCGCCGCTTCGATCCCGGTCACCGCGCCGCCCGCAAGGCCCTGCAGGACGGAGAGCTTGGCGATCTGCATCAGGTGACAATAACCTCGCGCGATCCGGGCATGGCGCCTGACGGTTACATCCGCACCTCGGGCGGCATATTTCGCGACATGACGATCCATGACCTCGACCTTGCGCGCTATATGCTCGGCGAAGAGGTGACCACCGTCAAAGCGACCGGATCGCGGCTTGTGAACCCAACGCTGATGGAGGACTGCGGCGATTATGACACCGTGAGCGTGATCCTGACCACCGCCAGCGGCAAACAGGCGATCATCACCAATTCGCGCGAGGCGGTTTATGGATATGACCAGCGGGTCGAACTGTTCGGTTCGGGCGGGATGGCGCTGTCGGACAACCATCGTGACCACGCGGCCGTGGTCTATGGCAAGGGCTTTACCAACCGCGCCGCGCCGCTTCAGCACTTCTTTATTGAACGTTACCACGCGGCCTTTGTGGCCGAGATCGACAACTTTGTGGACGCCTGTGAAGGCAAGGCCGCGCCCGAAGTCACCTTTGACGACGGCGTCAAGGCGCTGGCGCTGGCCGAAGCCTGTTTCAAATCCATTGCCGACGCGCGCACGATCCAAATCTCCGAGGTCTGACCCATGCACAAGAACAAGCTGAAGCAAATCTGGGCCGAAGGCCGTCCCGTGCTGCACGGCTGGCTGTCCATCGCCAGCCCCTTTGCGGCGGAAATCATGGCCGCGCAGGGCTATGATGCCATCAGTGTCGACGGCCAGCATGGCGCGTTGGATTATTCCGCCGTTTTGCCGATGTTTCAGGCGATGCGCGCCTCCGGTGTTGTGGTCGGCGCGCGGGTGCCCTGGCTGGACCCGGCAGCGATCATGAAGATGATGGACGCGGGGGCCTATCAGATCATCTGCCCGATGGTGAACACCCCGGAACAAGCCGCCGAGTTCGTCAGCTACATGCGGTATCCGCCACACGGAACCCGCAGCTTTGGCCCCACACGCGCGGCGTTCTCCCAAGGTCCGGGCATCGTTCCCGAAGCCAATGACGAGGTGATCGCCTGGGCTATGGTCGAAACCAAAGAGGCGATGCAGAACCTCGAGGCCATCGCCGCCACGCCTGGCCTTGACGGCATTTATGTCGGCCCGGCCGACCTGACGCTGTCGTTGCACGATGGCAAATATGCCCCCGGCTTTGACCGCGAAGAACCCGAGATGATCGAGGCGCTGAAACAGATCGCAGACGCCTGCCGACGCCACGGCATCAAGGCGGCACTGCATTGCGGCACGCCCGAGTATGCCGCGCGGGCGATCAGTTGGGGCTATCACATGACCACGATTTCAAGCGATGCACGCATTCTCGCGGCGGGGGCCTCGGCCCAAGTCAAAGCTTTTCGCGATCTGACCGGGGCAGGGGGGAGCGAAAAGAACGGGGAGGGCTATTGATGCCCCATCTGTTTGCCGCCGGGTTGATGCACCGCTCTGGCCGCGCCATGTTTGAGGCCTCTCCGGGGTTGACCGCCCCCTTTATCGGCGAGATTTCCAAGCCGGGTTACGCCCCTTTGATCGACACGACCGATACGCTGATCACCGGCAGGCAGCCGCCAAGCACGGCACGGAACGTCATTGAGTTATTCAATGGCCGGATTGACCTGTCTTTGGTCGTCGACAAGGAACACGCGCATGTCGTCCAAGCCTGATCTCAACATCGGTCTCATCGGCTCGGGCTTTATGGGCAAGGCGCATGTCTTTGGCTATGCCACGGCGCAAAAGACCTTTGACCTGCCGTTCAATCTGGTTTTCCACACGGCCGCCGACATCTCGGATCAAGCCGCCACCCGGGCGGCTGCCGGTTTTGGCTTTGCCCATGCGACCGCCGATTGGCGCGATATGGTGACCAACCCGGCAATCGACGTGGTTAGCATCACCGCCCCCAACGCCCTGCACAAGGAAATGGCGCTGGCCGCCATCGCGGCTAGCAAACACGTCTATTGCGAAAAGCCGCTGGCGCCGCTGGCCGTGGATGCCCGCGAAATGGCCGAGGCCGCCGAGACCGCAGGCGTCAAGACGCAGGTCGGCTTCAACTACCTTTGCAATCCCATGCTGCAGCTCGCGCGCGAGATGATCGAAGGCGGCGAGCTGGGCGAAATCCGCGGCTACCGCGGGCTGCATGCCGAGGATTACATGGCGGACGCCTCTGGCCCCTATACTTTTCGTCACGATCCCGCTGGGGGCGGCGCGTTGGCCGATATCGGCAGCCATGCACTGGCCACGGCGGAATTCCTGCTGGGCCCTATCGCTGAGGTCATGGGTGATCTGGCGACCCTGATCCCAACCCGCCCTGACGGTTATGGCGGGACCAAGCTGATCGAGGTCGATGATGTCGCCCGCGCCTTTTTGCGCTTTGAAAATGGCGCGACCGGTAGCATTGAAGGCAACTGGATCGCCACCGGGCGCAAGATGCAGCATGACTTTGAAGTCTATGGCTCCAAGGGCGCGCTGAGCTTTTCGCAAGAGCGGTTGAACGAGTTGCATTTCTACGACACCGCCGATGCCAAAGGCCGACAGGGGTTTCGCCGGATCGAAGCCGCGCCCGAACATCCGCCCTATGGCAATTTCTGCGTCGCCCCGGGACATCAGATCGGATTTAATGATCTCAAGGCTATCGAGGTGGCAGGGTTTCTGGAGGCTGTCGCCGGACGGGGACCGGAACCGTTCAACTTTCGGTCCGGACTGCGCATCCAGACGCTGGTGGAAACGATACAGTCCTCCTCGGCGCAGCGTGTTTGGAAAACGGTGGCGACATGACGGCGCCCTTGCCCCCCGGGGACTACGAGGCGCTGATTGCCCTGATCCACGAACGCTTTGACCAGATGAGCAAGACCTACCAGAAGATCTCGGTCTTTCTGACGCAAAACCCGAACGAAGTGGCGGTGCAATCGGTCAATGCCATCGCCGAGCGTTGCGGCATCCATGCCTCCAGCTTTGTGCGGTTCGCACAGGCGCTGGGCTATTCCGGATTCAAGGATCTTCAGGTGCTGTTCCAACGCCGTCTGTCCACTGCCGCGCCGGGGTTCGAGGCCCGCGTGCACGCGTTGGAACAGGGCCTCAGCGGGCGCGAGGATAAAAGCGATCTGGGCTTTCTGCGCGACTTGATCGTGCAGGACATCGCCTCGCTGCAGGAATTGCTCGATGGGATCGACAGCGCTGATTTTGGCCGGGCCGCTGATCTGATCCACGGTGCCGAAACGGTCTATCTGATCGGGCAGCTGAGGTCCGAACCGGTCGTTGTTTTGATCCGCTATCTGCTGACGATGCTGGGCAAACGCTGCGCTTTGCTGGATGTTGGCGGGGGGCTGGCGACCCATATGGCCCGCGTCATGACACCGGATGATGTACTGCTGGCTGTGTCATTTCGATTCTACGCGAACGAGGTTGTCTCGATCGTGGACGAAGCTTCACAAGGTCGCGTCCCGACCATCGCGATCACCGACAGCACCCTGTCACCTATCGCCAAATCCGCCGAGGTGCTGTTCGCGGTGCCGGAACATGACCACGCCTTTTCGCGTTCGCTTGCGGCCCCGATCTGCCTCGCGCAGGCCCTGACGGTGGCTGTCGCGGCGCGGCTTCAGCCCGAAGGTGCAGCGCCGCGTATTCCAACTGTCACGCAGGCCTGAAGCGGTCGCCTTCTATAATCAAAAGCTATCGCTTCGATAGGGTTATACAATTTTTCCAAATCATCTAGTTTTGATAGGTTCTAAACAGTCGATTCGTAGGAGGAGATTGACCTTCGGTCGCGCCATGCGGAACACGGCGCGCGGATCACGCAAAAGACAGCACGATGGCGGCACATGACAGGGCGAAACCCGGGCAGTCCGCCAAGCGACATTCAAGGGTTCGGGCCTGCCCCGCAGCCCTTAGCAGTTTGACCAATGGAGAGTGACATGGACGGAAACGATATCGGCAATTGCCCGGTGATGCACGGCAAGCCTCTGGCGACCAACTTTGGGGTTCGCTCGAACCGCGATTGGTGGCCGAACCAGTTGAACCTGAAAATTCTCAGCCAGAATTCGGCAGAGACAAACCCGCTGGGCGCGGATTTCAATTATGCTGAGGCGTTCAAGAAACTCGATCTGGATGCGGTCAAGGCAGACCTCTACGCCCTGATGACCGACAGTCAGGACTGGTGGCCAGCGGACTACGGCCATTACGGCCCGTTCTTCATCCGCATGGCATGGCACGCCGCCGGCACGTACCGCACCGCAGACGGGCGCGGGGGCGGCTCTACCGGCAACCAGCGTTTTGCGCCGCTGAACTCCTGGCCGGACAACGGCAACCTGGACAAGGCACGCCGCCTGCTGTGGCCGGTCAAACAAAAGTACGGCAATTCACTGTCCTGGGCCGACCTGTTCATTCTGGCAGGCAACTGCGCAATTGAATCCATGGGTGGTCGCACCTTTGGTTTCGGCGGCGGACGGGCCGACATCTGGGAGCCCGAGGAAGACATCTACTGGGGCTCCGAAGCCGAATGGCTGGCGACCTCAGACGCGACAGGCAGCCGCTACACCGGTGACCGCGAGTTGGAAAACCCGCTGGCCGCGGTGCAGATGGGCCTAATCTACGTCAACCCTGAAGGTCCGGATGGCAACCCCGATCCGCTGGCCTCGGCGCGCGACATCCGCGAAACCTTTGCCCGCATGGCGATGAACGACGAAGAAACCGTCGCGCTGACGGCTGGCGGCCACACGTTTGGCAAGGCACATGGCGCGGGCGATGCGAGCCTTGTGGGCGCAGAACCGGAAGCGGGCGCCATGGAGGACATGGGTTTTGGCTGGAAGAACGCCTTTGAATCCGGTCGCGGCGTGCATACCACCACCAGCGGCATCGAAGGGCCGTGGACCGCGAATCCGACCAAATGGGACAACGGTTATTTCGACCTGCTCTTTGGCTATGAGTGGGAACTGGCGGAATCCCCCGCAGGCGCCAAGCAGTGGCATCCGGTGAACCTCAAGGACGAAGATTTCGCCCCGCAGGTCGATGGTTCGGGCGCCAAGGTCACGCCGATGATGACCACCGCCGATATGGCGATGCGCATGGACCCGTCGTATGAGAAGATCTCGCGCCGTTTCCACGAAAACCCCGAGGAGTTTGCTGAGGCCTTTGCCCGCGCATGGTTCAAGCTGACCCACCGCGACATGGGCCCCAAGGCCTGCTATCTGGGCAAGGAAGTCCCGGCCGAGGATCTGATCTGGCAAGACCCGATCCCCGCAGTTGACCATCCGCTGGTGGATGCCTCGGACATTGCTGACCTCAAGGCCAAGATCCTTGGTTCTGGTCTGTCCACATCGGACCTTGTGAAAACCGCATGGGCCTCGGCCTCGACCTTCCGAGGCTCTGACCGTCGCGGCGGCGCCAATGGCGCGCGCATCCGCCTTGCCCCGCAGAACGGCTGGGACGTGAACGAGCCCGAGATGCTCGCCTCGGTCCTGTCCACGCTGGAAGGCATTCAAGCGGACTTCAACGCTGCGGCGTCCGGCGGCAAGCGGGTCTCGCTGGCCGATCTCATCGTGTTGGGTGGTTCTGCCGCTATCGAAAAGGCGGCTGCGGATGCGGGCCACACCATCGAGGTGCCCTTCACCCCGGGCCGTATGGATACCAGCGCCGAGCAGACCGACGCCGAAAGCTTTGAGCCGCTCGAGCCCAAGGCCGATGGTTTCCGCAACTATCTCAGCCAGGACTTCTCGGTCGCCGCGGAGGAGCTGATGCTGGACCGCGCGCAATTGTTGACCCTGACCGCCCCCGAGATGACGGTTCTGGTCGGCGGCCTGCGCGTGCTGGGCGCCAACCATGGCGGCACGGCCCACGGCGTTCTGACCGATCGCCCCGGCAAGCTGACGAACGACTTTTTCGTCAACATGATGGACATGGCGACCGAGTGGAAACCGACCGGTGAGGGCTTGTACGAAGGCCGCAACCGCGCTTCGGGCGAGGTCAAATGGTCCGGCACCCGCTGCGATCTGGTCTTTGGATCGAACTCGCAACTGCGCGCCTTGGCCGAAGTCTACGCCCAGTCCGATGCGGGTGAAAAGTTTGTGGCCGATTTCGTGGCAGCCTGGACCAAGGTCATGGATGCCGACCGCTTCGACGTGAAATAACGCCAAGCGGCCTTTTCGGCCCGCGCAAGCACCAGCTGCGTCCGGTTCGCCCGGGCGCGGTTTTTTCTTTTGAACTCAGTGCCCGCGCTATGACCGGGATTAAGGCGCCGCGTTTTGAAATGCGGCATGATTCCTTCTCCGGCCGATCAAATGGGGGGAGAGCCATGATCACTATGGAAGATGTCGAAGGCATGACCAGCCTGAGCCACGAGGAAATCGCGGCCGTAGCAGAGCACGAAAACCTGCCTGATCTGGATGCCGCCTGTTACGCCGACTACCTGATGCACCAGCATCATGGAGCTGCCCATGTGCAGCAGTTGATTTGCGAGGATATCCGCGCCGCCCTGCACCGCGATGACGTGCCCCGCGCCAAGGAACTCTACGCCGTGCTGCATCACTTCCTGAGCGAACACCCCGACGCCGCACGCGGGAGCGAGGCCTAGGCCGACACGCATGCTGGCCTGTTCATCTGGACCGGGGTGCTTTTGGCTGCGTGTCAAACGAAAGAGGAGGAGAGAACATGTTTTTACGTATCTCAACGATAGCCGCCGCGCTGTTGTTCACAGCGCCGGTCTTTGCCCAAGATGGGGACGTCGAGGCGGGCCGCGCAATCGCCGAGGAATATTGCGCCCGCTGCCACGACATCGAGGACGGCGGCGCCATGAAAACCTACCCGCCCAGCTTTGACTCGATTGCGGTTTTTCGCGCTGCTGACCAGATCAGCGCTCGTGTCATGTTCCCGAATGTGCACAGCGCGATGCCGCAATGGGGGAACTTCCTGAACAGTGAAAACGTGGCAGACGTGACGGCCTATATCGTGTCTTTGGAATAGCGGCTGGTCGTCAGGGCAGACATTGATAAGCGGCACGGCCGCGTAAGGCCCCCTTGCAGCGAGGGATATTCAGGCGCAGGCTGCGCCCTCCATTTGGGGAGCCTCGCCAACGGTGAGGCTTCGGGAAGAGGAGGAAATATGCGCGACATCCTTGCAGAGATCTGGCAGCGGATGAACCCGGTAGAGCCGTCCGCCAGCTACCTCTTGAAGTTCATGGTGGCGATTGTGGCGGTGTTCGCCCTGGGGTTGATGATCGGGCATTGGGGATAAGCGACGGTCCCGGCCGATGTTTGGGTTGCGCGCTTTCCAGCCCCCCAAACACCGTTGCCTTAACTGTCCATCTTGAGCGCTGAGATAAACGCCTCCTGCGGAATGTCGACTTTCCCGAACTGGCGCATCTTCTTCTTGCCCGCCTTCTGCTTTTCCAGAAGCTTTTTCTTACGCGTCGCGTCGCCGCCGTAACATTTGGCGGTCACGTCCTTGCGCAGGGCAGACAGAGTCTCGCGCGCGATGACTTTGCCGCCGATGGCCGCTTGGATCGGGATCTTGAACATGTGGCGCGGGATCAGGTCCTTGAGCTTTTCGCACATGGCGCGTCCGCGCATTTCGGCACGGTCGCGGTGGACCATCATCGACAGGGCATCGACAGGCTCATCGTTCACCAGCACCGACATCTTGACGAGATTATCCTCGCGGTAGCCTTCGAGTTGATAGTCGAACGAGGCATAGCCCTTGGAGATGGATTTCAACCGGTCGTAGAAGTCAAAGACCACCTCGTTCAGGGGCAAGTCATAGACCACCATGGCGCGGCCCCCGACATAGGTCAGGTCCAACTGGATGCCGCGGCGGTCCTGACACAGCTTGAGCACGTCGCCGAGGTAATCGTCAGGCACCATGATCGTTGCCTTGATGCGCGGTTCCTCGATGTGATCGACGGTCGAGGGGTCGGGCATGTCGGCGGGGTTGTGCAGGTCGACCTGCGTGCCGTCACGCATGAAGACATGATAGATCACCGAGGGCGCGGTGGTGATCAGCTCGATGTTGTATTCGCGTTCGATCCGGTCCCTGATCACTTCGAGGTGAAGCAATCCAAGGAACCCGCAACGAAAGCCAAAGCCAAGCGCGGCCGAGGTTTCCATTTCATAGCTGAAAGAGGCGTCGTTCAGGGCCAGTTTCTCGATCGCGTCGCGCAGGTCTTCGAATTCGGCTGAATCCACGGGGAAGAGGCCGCAGAAAACCACGGGCTGCGAGGGTTTGAAGCCCGGCAGCGGCTCGGCACAGCCCTTTTTCTCGGTGGTGATGGTGTCGCCGACCTTGGTGTCGCGGACCTGTTTGATCGAGCCGGTGAAAAAGCCGATCTCGCCGGGGCCCAGTTCCTTGACGTCCTGCATGGCGGGGCGGAAGACGCCCAGCTTGTCGACATTATATCTGCCGCCTGAACGCATCATCTTGATCTGGTCACCCTTGCGGATGGTGCCGTCCATCACGCGGATCAGGACGACCACGCCAAGATAAGGGTCATACCAACTGTCCACCAGCATTGCCTTGAGCGGCGCATCGGGATCGCCGCCGTGGGGCGGGGGCAGGCGGGTGACGATGGCCTCAAGCACGTCGGGAATGCCAAGGCCGGTTTTGGCGCTGATCAGGCAGGCGTTGCTTGCGTCGATGCCGATGACATCCTCGATCTGTTCGGCCACGCGCTCGGGTTCGGCGGCGGGCAGATCGACCTTGTTCAGCACCGGGACAATCTCGTGATCCGCCTCGATGGCGGTATAGACGTTGGCCAATGTCTGCGCCTCGACCCCTTGGGAGGCGTCCACCACCAGCAACGAACCCTCGACCGCGCGCATGGAACGGGAGACTTCATAGGCAAAGTCCACGTGTCCGGGGGTATCGATCAGGTTGAGGATGTAAACCTCGCCATCCTTGGCCTTGTACTCGATCCGGACGGTGTTCGCCTTGATCGTGATCCCGCGTTCGCGCTCGATATCCATGCTGTCCAGCATCTGCGCCTTCATGTCCCGGTCGGCGACGGTATTCGTCGACTGGATCAGGCGGTCAGCCAGAGTGGATTTGCCGTGGTCGATATGCGCCACGATCGAGAAATTGCGGATGTGCGAAAGGGGTGTGCTCATAAGGAGCGATATGCTGTGGATTAGGGGTTTGGTCAAGTGATCTTGATGCGCCGGGGCTGCGGAGTCGAGAGGATCAGCTGGAAAGCGGCGCATAGGCGCGCAGAGCCTTGGGCTGCCATGCGGCAAAGGCGGGGTACGGAGGGTGAAAGCGGTGGTTTTGTGAGGGGCAAGGGTGGAGTTTTCTTCCCGAGATGAGTTCAAGGACTGGCTTAAAGGGCAAAGCCAGGAAGTTCGTGTGGCGATTGCTGCTCGGGCGGCGCTTCGGGTGTGGCCTTACATGATCGGCAAGCGGTTCTGGGGAAGCAGTGAATTTGAATAACGGGATCAATAATGGTGTGCCTTACATTCAGGACGTGAAATTTTGATTTCCTTGGTCGCCGCTTTTGAACCGGGATCTGAAATCAGGGAAATGGGTACCTTAGTGGCGGAAGCTTCGAACTACGGTGAAAGGCATTCAACAACAGCATCGGCCCGCTCAAACGGCTTCTTTCTTCAAAAAGTCACTGCTGCGGCCTATGCATCTGGCCTTTCGGTGGCATCGATCAACAAATCTAAAAATGCGATCGCTTATGCCGCTGAAGCTGCCTCCTATGGTGGTAATGATCATGCCTATCGCGATGCCGAATTTTCCGTTGCCGAGATACTGACTCAATCGCTTTGGCACGAGCAGGGCTGGCCAGAGGGGCTGGGACCCGATCAGATCGGCGACACCCTGCTGGACAGCGATCCGCATTTCGATTTCTTCCGCCGCTGGTATGACGGCGTGGTGGGGGGGCGACCCACTGAATTGGAACTTGCAGCGCCGCATAGCTTTGATCGACCCCGAGATTTGGGAAAGCGGGGACCCGGAGAAGGTCGCGGCTGAGATTGCAGAGATCGAGACGCTCTTTGCCGTCGCAAATGCGCTTGGCGATTTGGCCAAGGACAGGAAAACCGTCCTTCAGGATCGCCACGGGATCGGAGGCAACAATCCCCCCGAAGAAATCGACGCGGGCCACCCGCTGGCGGGGTCGGTTACGATGATTTGGGCCGCGTTCGAAGACATCCGTGACGAGGCCGAGAAGGACGTGCCGGACAAGCCCAAGGTCAGGGCTGCATTGGCTGCGTTGAAAGCCGGGCTGACCGCCATCGTGAAATGGTGCGGCAAGAAGGCAGATCTTGCGGTGGATACGGCGATCAAGTGGGGCGTGCCCGCCGTTGGCGGCGGATTTTTCGCGCTGAATGCGGACAAGGTGGGTGCCTTGATCAAAGCAGTGCAGGCATGGTTGCCCCATATCCCTTAGTCGCAAGGAAATCCCGAATTGATCCGGCGCGCCAAATCGGACAATATAGAAATAGAGGGCAGTTGGCCGGACAGACGGGAAAACCCGCGCGGCGCAGTTAACATGAGACAGGTGATATGAAACGTTTCGGGATAGTGATGTTGGCCGCGCTGGCTCTTGCGGCCTGTGGTGGCGGGGATCGCAACAAACGCAGTTATGGCGGTGGCGACGTCAGCCGGGCCTATACCGCGAGTTTCGCCAATGGGCCGATTTCCAAGGCGTGTCTGAATTCAGGGCGCAAGGCGGCAAGCGGGAGGCTGTGTGGCTGTGTTCAGAGCGTGGCGAACCGCGATCTGTCCTCCGGTGACCAGCGCCGGGCGGCCAAGTTCTTTGCCGATCCACATATGGCGCAAGAAACGCGCCAGTCCGACAACCCTTCGCATGAGGCGTTCTGGAAGCGTTACAAGCTGTTTGCGCAGCGCGCCGAACGCACCTGCACCGGGCTTTGAACCGACACCAGCCGTTTAGCCGCCAACGACGCGCGGCAGCGGTGGCCGGGGCAGGCGGGCCTCGGCGGTGAGGGCGTGGCCGTGCATGCCTTCGGCGTGGGAAATCACCGCTGTGGCACGTGCGAGATCGGGCAAGGCCTGATCGCTCACGCGCTGATATGTGACGGTTTTCAGGAACTTGTGCACCGAAAGCCCGCCGGTATAGCGCGCCGCGCCCGAGGTCGGCAAAACGTGGTTCGGCCCAGAAGCCTTGTCACCAAAGGCCACCGTCGTTTCTGCCCCCAGAAAGAGCGAGCCATAGGTGGTCAGCCGCTGCTGCCACCAGTCCAGATCGCGCGCCTGAACGTGCAAATGTTCTGGCGCCAGACGATCCGCCTCCTGCGCCATCTCATCGCGGTCGGCGCAAAGGATCACCTCGCCCATCGCGTTCCAGGCCTGCTGCGCGACATCGCGATTACCCTCTGGCAACAGCGCAATGGTCCCCGGCATCAGGCGCAATACCTCGCGCCCCAATTCGGCGTCATCGGTGATCAGCCAGCACGGCGACGTCGGCCCATGTTCGGCCTGTCCGGCAAGGTCGAGCGCCACCAGCGCCGGATCCGCGGAGGCATCGGCGACAATCGCGATATCGGTGGGGCCAGCGAACATGTCTATCCCGACGGGACCGAACAGTTGTCGTTTGGCTTCGGCCACATAGGCGTTCCCAGGGCCGCACAGAACATCCGCAGCCGGGGTGTCGAACAGGCCGAATGCCATGGCAGCAATGCCCTGAACACCGCCGAGGTTGAGGATCACGTCAGCTCCGGCCAGATGCATCGCATAGAGCGTGGCGGGGTCGATGCCATCCCCTCGTGGCGGGGCACAGGCGGTGATATGCGGCACGCCTGCCGCCTTCGCGGTGGTGATCGTCATCAGCGCCGAGGCGATATGCGCATAGCGCCCGCCGGGCACGTAACAGCCGGCCGCCGAGACCGGGATCACCTTTTGCCCGGCAACCAGACCGGGGCGGAGTTCGGTTTCGAACGGGGTCAGCGAGGCGCGCTGCGCCATGGCAAAATTGCGAATGTTCTCATGGGCGTAATCAAGAGCCGCGCGCAGGTCTGGCGCGATTGCCGCGCTGGCCCGGGCGATTTCGTCAGCGCCCACAATCACCGGCCCCTCCCAACGATCGAGCCGACTTGCATAGTCCAGCGCAGACGCTTCCCGGCCGTCGCGCAGCTGCGCCAACATGATCTGAACGGTGTCCCTGATGTCCGCTTCAGCGGACGGAGCCAAACCTTGGGCGGATTTCAGGAAGCTGGGCATGGGGATATCCTTGACGAAAAGGGCGTAGTTTCGGAAAAGTCAAAGGTGGAGCCGTGGTGAAAGGGGCGAAAATGCTGATGAAAGGGGTCACTCTGCGAGGGCTTGAGGTCTTTGAGGCGCTGGCTGCCAGTGGCTCGGTTGCGCGCGCGGCCGAGGTAACGGGCCTGAGCCAACCTGCCGTCAGTCAGCAGATGCGCAATCTGGAAACCGCGCTTGGCACCGATCTGGTCGATCATGCGCGCCGCCCGATGCAGCTGACCCCGGCAGGGCGTTCGTTTCTGGACCGGACGCGCGCGGTGCTGTCGCAATTGCGGCTGGCGCAGAACGAACTGACGGTGATGGACCTTACCCATCTCAGTACGCTGAGCCTTGGGGTCATTGACGATTTCGACAATGATCTGACGCCGCGGCTTGTGACCATTCTGGCCGAAAGCATGACCCGATGCCGGTTCAAGCTGATTACCGCGCCAAGTCACCAGATCTCTGAGGAAATGCGCGCCCGGCGTTTGCATCTGGCGATCGCGGCCTCGCCCGACACGGTTGGCGAAGGCATCGTGGACTACCCGTTGGTGCGCGATCCGTTCGTATTTGTTTGCCCGAAAGGTGCTGCCGAGAGTCATGGCGGTCTGCAGGGTGTAATGGATAAATTGCCGCTGCTTCGCCATGACCGAGACCAGTTGATCGGCCGTTTGGTAGAAGCGCATCTTGCCCGGCACAAGCTGTCCTTTGCCGAGCGTTTTGAGATTGGTGCGCATCTGTCGCTTATGACACTGGTGGCCCGGGGCGTCGGATGGGCGATCACCACGCCGCTGGGCTACATGCGCGCGGGGCGTTTCCATGATCAGATGGAGGTGCATCCCTTGCCCTTCAAACCCTTTTCTCGGACCATTTCGCTTCAGGCATCGACCGACTGGGCTGATCAGGTGCCGCGGGATGTGGCGCGCACCGCCCGCATGTTGATGAATGAGATGGTCATTACCCCGGCGCTGCACCAGCTGCCCTGGCTCGAGGGCGAGTTGCGTTTGCTGGAAGGGTAAGTGCGCCATTCAATTCGCTCATTGCCAAGAGTCCTCCGAAAGGATGGCGGCTTTGGGCAAACGATCAAGGGCGGGTTGGTCGGATTTCAGAAGACATCTGCGCAGATTTCGAAAATCGGAAACCGACGCGGGCTCGAGGCGGTCATTTTGCGCAAAAAATTGGCTATGCGCTGGGATGGAGCGGATGTTCGGCGTTACGCCATGCTCAGGAACGCCCTGACCGAGGCTTCGAACTCGCGTGGTTTTTCGGCGTGCAGCCAATGGCCAGTCCCGGGCAGTTTGGCAAACCGCGCCTTGGGAAAATAGGTGCGGATGCGGTCGCGGTGTTCGGGCAGGACATAGTCGCTTTCGCCCCCGGACAGGAACAGCACCGGCCCGTCGAACCGCCCATCGATATCCGGGAAAGACAGGATCTTGGGCATCTCTTGCGCCAGCCCGTCAAGGTTCAGCTTCCAGCGCTTCTCCTTGAGGTCCAGCGACTGCGTAAAGAAGCTTTGCAGCGTCTTGTCTGGCACGACCTTGGCGAGTTGCTCGATCGCGTCCGAGCGTTTCTCGACGGCGGACAGATCAACCGATCGCATCGCCTTGATGAACTGGATCTGGCTATGGCCATAGGGCACGGGGGCGATATCAGCCACGATCAACCGGTTGACCAATTCGGGTCGGGTCAGGGCCAATACCATTGCGGCCTTGCCGCCCATGGAATGGCCCACCACGTCGGCCGGGCCGCCGTGTGCCTCGATCACTTCGGCCAGATCACCGGCCATATCGGGATAGCCGTGATCGTCTGACCAGAAACTGTCGCCGTGGTTGCGCATATCCGGCGCGATCACCTGCCGTTCATCGGAAAGGCGTTTCGCGATCACGCCCCAGTTGCGCCCAGAGCCGTAAAGACCGTGGACGATCAGCAATGGCGGGTTTGCGCCCGGGGCGCCGTGGGTCAGGACGTTCAACATGCGGGTGTTTTAGGCCCAGTCGCCGGAAGGGGCCAGCCCCATCTGGCTGTCAGAAGTCGGTCGGAGCACCGCCTTCTGCACGCCGTTTTTCGACAAAGGCGCTGAGTTCTTCGCGGATGCCGGGGTCCATCGGCGGCTCTTCGAATTCGGCCACGATGCGTTTGAACAGCATATGAGCGCGTTCGGCGGTCCAGATTGCGCCCGCCGATTCCCAGGCTTCGAAGTTTTTCCAGTCCGACAGGAAGGGTTGGTAAAAGGCGGTGGTATAGCGGTCCTGGGTGTGCTGCGTGCCAAAGAAATGGCCGTTCGGGCCAACCTCGGCGATGGTGTCCAGCGCCAGAGCGTCGTCTGAGGTGTCCCAGATCGCGGGCTCCATATAGCGTTGAAGCTGCGACAGCACCTCGCAATCCATGATGAATTTCTCGGGGCTGGCAACAAGGCCGCCCTCAAGCCAGCCGGCAGCATGATACACCATATGCGTGCCCGACTGGATGGCCGCCCAAAGCGAATGCTCGGTCTCCCACATGGCTTGGCCGTCGGGAACGTTGGCGGCGCAAACCCCGGACGATCGCAAAGGCAGACCATAGTACCGCGCCATCTGGCCGGTCATCTGCGTGGCGCGCATGTATTCGGGGGTGCCAAAGGCGGGCGCGCCGGATTTCATGTCGACGTTCGAGGTGAAGGTCCCGATCACGCAGGGTACGCCGGGGTTGATGATCTGCGCCAGAACTACGGCGGCCAGCCCCTCGGCCAGAGATTGCGCGACGGCGCCTGCCATGGTCACGGGGGCCATCGCCCCGGCCAGGGTAAAGGGCGTCACCACCAGCGCTTGTCCGCGCCGTGCCATGCGCATCCAACCATCCAGCATCGGCCAGTCGTGTTTCAGTGGCGAGGTTGAGTTGATGTTGGTGTACATTCGAGGTGTCGCCTCGAAGTCTTCGTGGCTCAGCCCACCTGCAATCCGCACCATCTCCATCACGTCATCGACGCGTTCGGGGCCAAGCGAATAGGCGTGCATCACCTTGTCGGTCAGGGTCAGCTTGTCGAACAGCACATCAAGGTGGCGGGTCGAGGCGTGCAGGTCAACCGGTTCGACGGGATAGCCGCCGGCAAAGTGGATACAGTTGAAATATTGCGTCAGTTTCAGCAGATTGCGGCACATCTCGCGCGTGCCCGAGACCTTGGAGCCGATTTCGAGGTCATAGTAGTTCGGTGGGGACGACACATTCCCGAACAGGATATGCCCTTTGCCGATTGTCAGGGTGCGTTCAGGGTTGCGCGGGGTGATGGTAAAGCTGTCCGGTGCCATGCGGACATACTCCATCACCATATCGCGGCCCATACGGACGTTTTCGCCGGTGACCGCGCAGCCCGCTTTTCGCAGGATCTCGATCGCTTCGGGGTTGAGAAACTCGATTCCGATCTCTTCGAGGATGCGCATGGTCGCATTGTGCAGCCGCTCGACGCCCTCTTCGGTCAGGGGTTCTGTGGGGCGATCCATGTTCACGGGCAGCCGCCATGGCGCTTGTTCGATCACCGCAGTTCCGCGACGGGTTGCGTGCCCAGCCCGTCCACCGCTGCGACGACGGCGTGTCTTTTCCTCGGTCTGGTCCATGAAGTCCTCCGTGACGGCTGGTTCTATGAACACACCTGTGCAGGGGGAGGTGCCTGCCCGTATGCGACGGGTTCAGTCGTTTTTGGGAGAACCGCCGCTGAGCCAAAGGGGCAGGTGGCCAATATCGGGCAGGACGACATCGGCAAACGGGCTCAGCACGTCGCGCCTGGCCGGGCCGGTCAGCACGCCAGCGGTGCGCATCCCGGCCGCGCGCCCGGCCTGAAGGTCATGGGTGCTGTCGCCGACCATCAGGATCGTTTCGGGCGCGTGGCCCATGGCATCGGCGAAGGCCAGCAGCGGCGCCGGTGACGGTTTGGCGCCAAAGCCGCTGTCAAACCCAGCGATAAAGTCGAACATGTCGTGAATGCCCGCCACGTTCAGATGGGCGCGGGCGGCCTCTTCCGTGTCGTTGGTCATCAGGCCGATGGCATAGCCTTTGGTTTTCATCTCGGAAAAGAAGGGGGCCAGCGGAATAGTCGGTGACAATGGCACATCCACGGCGGAGGCGTTGAGGAGCGCTTCGATCTCGGACAGGTTATATTCGGTCAGAACCGGCAGCAGACATTCGGCGGTCTCTTTGTTGGTGCCGGCGATCACCGGGCTGTGCGGATCAAACTGGCCGCTGTCCAGATCATACCCCGTCACTTCGGCCAGAGCGGCGCGTTTGATCGCGTTGCCGCCGGAAAAACGGTCAATCATCATGGCGGCCCAGCCGTTCCATGTCTCGCCAAAGTGAAAAAGCGTTCCGTCCTTGTCGAACAAAAGCGCGGTGATCGGTTGCGTCATGTCCAGTGAACCTGATCGCCGCCCGGAAGTGCGGCCCGGGCCCGCATGAGGCTGTCATAGGACAGGCCCTGATCATCGCAGAATGCGATCACCCAATTGTCATCCATTAACAGGAAATCAAGGATCGATCCCTGAAATGCCGGGTCTTGCAGGTTTTCCCTGAAATCGCCTTCAGAGGCGCCTGTGGCCCCTAAAAACACTGGCAAAAGCTCATCATTCGCGGCCAGCCAAGCCACAGACTGCAGGCCGATCATCTCGGCAGTTTCTCGCTCTAGCGACATTTCGATCAAATTCCGAAAGGGTTTCTTAACCAATCTCAATCAAATCTGACCCTGCAATAAAGTGCAAGCTCAGTCATGTGCCTTGCTGTAGGGTGAACTGAATGACAGGACGGATACTGGTGGTGGATGCGGTGCCAACCAATCGCATCATTCTGCGGGTCAAGCTTTCAGCGGCGTTTTACGAAGTGTCGCAGGCTGCCAGTGGACGCGCCGCGCTCAGGATGTTTCGCAAGGCGCGCCCCGACATGGTGATTGTCGCCGCGGACCTGCCGGATATGTCCGGCCGCGCGCTGATCGAAAAGCTCCGCACACTTGCTGGGGATCCCCGTTTGCCGGTTGTGATGATGCACGACGATGGTGATCCGTCTGAACGGTTGGTCTCGCTTGCCGCTGGCGCTGATGATGTCCTGTCGAAACCGATTGATGATCTTGTGATGCTGGCGCGCTTGCGGTCGCTGCTTCGGGCACGCGATGCCGAAGCGGAACTGCAATTGCGCGATGATACCCGCCGCGCCTTGGGGCTGGCAGAACAGGCGGGCGAGTTCGAGGCGCCCGCGTTGATCCGGCTGGTGCCGACTGGCAAGATGCCTGTCGCAAAATCGCTTCAGGCTGAACTGCGTCACCGGATGAAGGACAAGATCGAGCTGACATCGCCCGATGAGGCGCTGCGCATTGGCACAACGGCGCCGGATGTGGTGGTGATCCTTGAAGGCGACGGCGCGGCGGGCGAGGGTCTTTCCCTGCTGCCGCAGATGCGTTCGAACCGGGCCTTGCGGCACGCGGCGCTGATCTATGTGGCCCAGCCCGATCAGCGGCAAGAGGCGGCCAGCGCCCTTGATATGGGGGCCAACGATCTGCTGGGCGCGGGTCCGGACCCGGAAGAGCTGGCCCTTCGGCTGAAGAAACAGATTTCGCGCAAGCGGATCAACGACCGTCTCCGCTCGAACATGCAGGACGGCTTGCGGGCGGCGGTCTGTGATCCGCTGACCGGCTTGTACAATCGCCGCTATGCTCTGCCGCATCTGAACCGTCTGGCGGAACGGGCGGCGACCCAAGGGCGCGACTACGCTTTGCTGCTGCTTGACCTCGACCACTTCAAGGCGGTGAACGATACATATGGACATGCTGCGGGCGACGCGGTTCTTGAGGAACTGGCAAAGCGGTTGATCGACAATCTGCGCGCCGCCGATCTTGTTGCGCGCTTTGGCGGTGAGGAATTCCTTGTGGCCATGCCCGATGCCTCGCGCGAACGGGCCAAAACGACGGCTGAGCGCCTGTGCCAACTGATGGAAAAGCACCCTTTGACCTTGCCGGACGGACAAAAGATCCAGGTTACTCTAAGCATCGGGGTTGCCATAGGTCGCGCAGGCCGGGGCGAAGACCCCTTGCAACTGATCGACGGGGCCGACAAGGCGCTCTACGCTGCCAAACACAAGGGGCGCAACACCGTGGTCATGGCGGATACGGTCCGCGCTTTTCCGACCCGCCCGCCAGAACGCCGCAAGCCTGCCGCGCCTGCACTGGCGCAGACAGAACGGACAGCCAGAAGCCGCTAGGCCTGTGGTCTCAGGTCAGCGAGGGTTGCTTCGCTGCCAACGCTCACGCCGGTTGGCCAAATGGTTGATTTCCTCCTCCAGACGCTGCGCATAGGCGGCGCGCGCTTCGGGGGTCAGAGCGGCCAGATAGGTACCCAGAACCTCTTGGCCCATGGACTGGCGCTCGGCGGCGCGGGCGCTTTGGCGGTCAAGAACCCGCGCCATGGCGGAGGGATCGAAGGGGTCGGCACGCAGCACGGTCAGAGCGTCGCGGTAATCCTGAATCAGGTCAGGGCGGGCGCCATCCTTGCCACGTTGCGCGACAAAGCCGTCGCGCAAGGCCCGCCGCAGATCGCGGCGCTGGTCTTCGTCAAAGGCGCGCGTGTAGGGCGTGACAAAATCTCGGTCGCCATGATGGTCGCGCAGTGGTCCGCCACGCAGAAAGACCCCGGCGGCCATCCCGGCAACCGCAAGGTTCAATGCCAGCGAGGCGAACAGAAGTACACGCAGCCAGGGCCGCATGCTAGAAGGCTTCGGGCTGGTGGTCTGTGCCATGTCTTAACCTTCCATCATCGCAAGATCGTACCCCGACATGGGATCCACACCCAGCGCGTCCAACTCGGCGGCGTCGGTGCCGATGTAGGGCGACAGTTCTGCCGGTGGGTTGATGCCCAGCCAGATCCCCACCGCACAAGCCGTGGCAAGCCCTGCGGCTCCGGGCCAGCCGCCAAGCACCTGAAACAGCTGGGTGAACAATCCCGGCCCACGCGTCGCGCTGGCGTTCGGTTCCGGCATCGCCGCAAGAGCCTGCGCCTCGAGCCGCGCCATGAAGGCGCCGGAGGGCAGGGGCGTTTCATCCCGCGCCGCGTCGAAATAGGCATCGAGCCCGCCAGAGCCGGTCCAGAGGCTGTCATCCTTGCGCTCAGTCATCGTCTTCAAACCCCAGTTCAGCCCGGCGCCCCGACAGGTGCGCCTCCAGTGCTTTCTTGCCCCGCGCGGTCAAACTTTCCACAGCGCGCGGGCCTATGTCCATGATCTGCGCGATCTCGGGGTTTGCCATTCCCTCGATGTGGCGCAGAATTACCGCCTGACGCTGCCGGTCGGGCAGCTGATCCAGCGCGTTTTGCAGTGCTTCGGCGCGGGCACGGGCCTGTATCCCATCCGCCGCCGAGGGCGCGTCGTCCACCGGTTCGGGGATCGCATCCAGATCGGTCCCGCCGCGGTTCTTGCGCATCCGGTCGATGCACATATTGGCCGTCACGCGATAAAGCCAAGTGGTGACCTTGGCCTCTCCTGCGCGCCAGCTGGGCGCCACGCGCCACAGCTTGAGCATGGCCTCCTGTGCCACGTCTTCAGCCTCGGCCCGATCACCGCCCAACATACGCACGGCATGAGCAAAGACACGGGGGCCCAGACGCGCGGTCAAAGCGCGCGCCGCAAGGGCGTCGCCAGAGGCGTAAGCCTCGAGCAGATCTTCGTCGCTGCGATCGCTCATGGCGTCATAGGGCATAGTGTCCATTCCACCGCGCTACCCGGCCCGAAGGCGGGGCGCAAGAATTAGTGCCGGGCCACCCCTGCGCCTGCCCAAAACATCGGGACTGGCAGGCGGCTTTCGGGTTACGCGGGCGACCCGGCTTTGGCAGCAAATTCAGGTTAGCGCAGCCACCAGGGCGTGCGACCTTCCTTGCCACCATGGTTATGGCCTCGCTCATCGCCGTGGCCATGCCCTTGGGCGTGTTTGCCCCAGCCGCGTCCATCGCGTTCGCCATGGCCTTCACCGCCATGACGTCCCATCATGCCACGCGCCTGCTGCATTTCTTCAAGGCTGACGGCACCATCCTTGTCGGCATCGAAGCGCTGGATCATCATGCCCGGACCGCGCGCGGCGGCCTCTTCGGCGCTCAGCTTGCCATCGCCATCGGTGTCGAGGTTCCTGAACATCGCCTGACCGCGTGCCTCACGCATCCGAGCTTCGCGTTCGGCGCGCATCTTGTCACTGTAAGCGGCCATTTCCTCGGCGGACAGAAAGCCGTCACCGTCGGTATCGGCCTCGGCAAAGCGCGCAGCCTTGGCGGCGTCAAGCTCGGCTTGGGTGATCTTTCCGTCGTTGTCCGTGTCGAATTTCTCGAACATCTGTTGCATGCCTGCGCCGTCCGGCCCGCCTTTGGCCCATGCGACACCTGCGGTCCCCATCACCAAAACAAGGGCTGCGGTCATCCAGTAAGTTGCTTTCGTCATTTCAGGTCTCCTTCCTGCTCGCCTTTTCGCGTGTTTGACGATCAGCCCCGCGTTGGGGCGTCTCTGTAGGGTTTCACGGCGCAGCCCGAAGATTCCGTCGGTGGAAAAGAAACTTTTTCGAGTCGGGGCAGAATTTGCGACATCCGGACGCAAGGACATTTTGGACACTTCATTTTGCCTCTTGCCTTCTCCATCTTCTGATAGCGCGATCAATGAGGCACCGATGACCGACGAAACGATGACATCTGAACGGGAAACATGGCCCGCAGTCTGGAAGGGCTGGCGTCGGCGGTGTCCCAAGTGCGGCTCCGGTCCAATGTTGACCGGTTACCTGAAGGTTCGCGACCATTGCCCGGTCTGCCGCGAAGATCTGCACCATCACCGTGCAGACGACGGGCCGGCTTACCTGACCATTCTGATCGTCGGGCACCTCATGGCGCCAATGCTTCTGGTGGTATTCCAGACGTGGCGTCCGGAACCGCTGATCCTGTTCACCATCTTTGCGGTTGGCTGCGTGGGATTGTCGCTTTATCTATTGCCCCGACTGAAAGGGGCGATCGTGGCGTTTCAATGGGCGCGCGGCATGTATGGATTTGCACCCCCTGCTTGAGATGACTGGGGGACCCATGAGCGCCGTTACCACAGAAGTTCCTGACAAGACTGCCATTCGCAACGCATCGACGGTTATCGTCGTGCGTGATCGCGGGGACAAACCCAGCGTCTTGATGGGGCAGCGCGGGGCGAAGGCGGCCTTCATGCCAAACAAGTTCGTATTCCCCGGTGGCGCCGTGGACGAACAGGACGCACATGTGCCCTTGGCGCGCCCCTTGCCGCCGCTTTGCGCGCAGCGTCTGGAAGAGCAGAGCCAGCCCGGGGTCGCACAGGCGCTGGCAGCCGCCGCAATCCGCGAACTTTGGGAAGAGACCGGCCAAATCCTTGGCATGCCCGGCCCCTGGCCAAGCGCCGTTCCGGACGACTGGCTGAGCTTTGCCGGAACCGGGCATCAGCCCGCCGCGGATTCGCTGCAGTTCGTATTCCGGGCGGTGACACCGCCGGGGCGCCCACGCCGCTTTGATGCCCGGTTTTTCCTTGTCGATGCCGAGGCGTTGGTGTCAGACCTAGATGATTTTGACGCCGCCGCCGACGAGCTGTCGCATCTGCAGTGGATTCCACTGCAAGACGTGCGCGGTTTCGATCTGCCATTCATCACCGAGGTGGTGTTGGCCGAGGTCGCGGCTCGCCTGCACGAACCTGGCCCGCCGTCCTCGGTTCCGTTTTTTCGCAATGATGATGAACAAAGCCTGTTTCTGCGGCTGCACGGCCAACCCATGACGGACTGACCTGCAAATTTCTGCGCAATTGTACATGTTACGCCACTGTTAAGGGTGGAAGGTGCAGACTGACGGCAAGTAACAGGGTTGTCGGTTCACCATGCATGGTCTGATTTTCAAAACGTTTCAGGTCTTTGTTCAGGATACCTATGGTCAAAGACGCTGGGAGGATATCGCCGCCGAGGCCGGATTGGAAACGCCGGATTTCGAGGCTATGCTCACCTATGAACAGGCGCTTTTGCAAACCGTTGTCGGCGCGGCCGAGCGTGTGCTTGGCAAGCCTTGCAGCCTGTTTCTGGAAGACATCGGCACCTATCTGGTATCGCACCCCAATCGCGAAGGGCTCAGGCGGCTTTTGCGCTTTGGGGGTGTCGATTTCATCGAATTTCTGCACTCTTTGGATGACTTACCCGGGCGCGCACGACTGGCGGTGCCCGATCTCAACCTGCCGGAACTTGAACTGCAAGATCATGGTGCCTGCCGCTTCGTTTTGAACGTCGTCGGCAATATGCCGTCGTTTGGGCATGTGATGGTCGGTGTCATGCGCGCCATGGCCGATGATTACGGTGCCCTCGTTCTGCTGGACCACAAAGGCGGCGAGGACGGTTTGAAAGTGATTGAAATCACTGTGGTTGAAACCGCTTTCGCAGAAGGCAGGGAATTCGACTTGAGCGGGCCCGTTGCCGCCGGGAGGGCATCGGCATGACACTTTCGTCAAATGTGCTGGCGCAACTGTGCCCGATGCATGTGGTGTTGGATCCGATGGGCACCATCATTCAGGCAGGTGCAACGCTTCACAAGCTGCAGACGCCGCCTTTGAAAGATGCGCGATTTCTTGATGCCTTCGAAGTTTACCGGCCTCGCGCGGTTACATCGATGCAGCAACTTCTGGCGACGCATGGGCGTAAGCTATTCTTGCGCCTGCGCAACGAAAAACGCACCCAGTTGAAAGGCATGCTTGTGCCGGATGGCAAGGGCGGCGCAGTCATCAACATGTCATTTGGCATTTCGGTAATTGAAGCTGTGCGCGACTATGCCTTGACCAGCACGGATTTTGCCACCACCGATTTGGCCGTTGAAATGCTCTATCTGGTCGAGGCGAAAACCGCCGCGCTGAATGCCTCGCTTCATCTCAACACCCGCTTGCAGGGCGCCAAGACCGAGGCGGAAGAACGGGCCTATACCGATGGGTTGACGGGCCTGCGCAACCGGCGGGCCATGGATCGCATGCTGGAAAGGCTCAGTCGCAGCGGGCAGCCATATTCGCTCATGCACATGGATCTGGATTTCTTCAAACAGGTGAACGACACGCATGGACACGCCGCAGGCGATCTTGTCCTGTGCAAGGTCGCCGAGATCATGCTTGAGGAAACGCGAAAGGATGACATCGCAGCGCGAGTTGGCGGCGACGAATTCGTTCTCATCTTTCCCAATCTGACCAGCGAAGAGCGTCTGGCCGGGCTCGCGACTCGTATGATCGAAAAAATCGAACGGCCAGTGATCTACGATGACCGGGCCTGCCACGTATCCGCCAGCATCGGAATCAGCGTGAATGAAGGAGAGGCTCTTTACCCGGACATCATGTTGGAGCGGGCTGATCAAGCGCTGTACGGGGCAAAACGAGCGGGGCGCGCTCAGTTTTGCTTCTATGATCCTTTGGTGCATGCCGTTGAATCCGGAGGGAATTCAGCACTTGCGGGAGAATAATGATTTTTCCGCATTGGGGGCTTGATCCTCATCAAACAGCGTCGTACATACCGCGCCACAGTTGGGGTGTAGCCAAGTGGTAAGGCATCGGTTTTTGGTACCGTGTATCGTAGGTTCGAATCCTACCACCCCAGCCAGTTCTTCCTTTCATCAGGCTTTGGAAGCGTCCTGCCCCATCTAGGGTCCAAAATGCCCCTCGGAATGCCCCCGCTTATCGTTACCGGTTTGTACCCTGCTGTGAGCTTGTCCTGAGGCTCTTGGGAGGCTTTCAGCGGCCCCTGGCTTCCCACCAAAGTTTCCCTAAGTGGTACTCCTCCTAAGAGGGATAAGCACGATAATAGGTATAAGTAATGGATGAAGAGGAGGAGAAGAGAAGGTCCCTTGAGCTTGATCAGAGGCCTTCTTGCTGCTGCCCTTACTGGAGCTGATCTTGCCATGCCCCTTCCATCCCCTTGTGACTTCGCCCTGGAACTGAGGCCTGTGTGCCTGAAGCTGCGGAAGCTTGAATACCCCACGTCCAAGTGAGTGCGGGGGGGGTAGGGCCAAAGAGAGAACCATCTCTCAATAGGTATAAGTAATGGATAAGGATAGGAAGGGAGAGGGCCTTAAACCCCACCTTATGCCTCTAGTATCATTGATCTTTCTATGCCTTTCGGCTACTTGGCAACACCATGATAGACAACCCCAACTTTTCCCGCCCGATTGATGTTCATCGCTGGTCAGACCACCCGGAGGTCAAGGGCCTTGTGGAGAGGGTCTGGGAGCGAGCTGAACTGCAGGCTGTCGTTGGGGTAAAGGGGCCGAAGCCGAGAACCGCTTTCAAAAAGCAACTCAGGGTTCTGATCCTAGACCTGTATGTGGCGTGGCTGGAAGACCCTGAACTCTGTATCGGGGTTTCCATGTCCCCGAACTCGTGGAAGGTGAACTCCCGCTACAATGCCCTACACCTCTCTAAGAAGCTCATTCAAATCATCAATGCCCTCCATGATGCTGGCCTGCTGGACAAGGCCAAGGGCTTCTTTGTGAACGTAGGTTCACCGGACAACAGAACGGCGAGAATACAGGCCTCGGAGGAGCTTCAAGACTGGTTTCACGAGGCGAAGTTCGGGCGCGATGACATCACCCGGGCCTTGGGTGAAGAACTGATCGTGCTGAGAAACGACGAAAAGAAGCAAGTGGAGTACAAGGACACAGAGGCCACACATGCCATGAGAGGGGAACTGCAGGTGTACAATGCCCTGTTGGCTGGCTCGCTCATTGATATGGCAACCCTCGCTCATGCTCATCAATAACCAAAATGCCGTGAAGAGTTTTGACGTCGTCTACGACCCCGAAGTCTCGGATCACTGTCCGATTATCCTCAACGTTTAGCGTCGTTACGAAACGGCCTTTCTCCCGCAGTTGCTGGATGTCAGGAAAATCCCGCTCTACCAACCCTCGCCGTCTGAAATTGCTGCATGACGGACAAATGGCCGGTCTCGTTCAGCCGCACCGCGGCGATAGAATGCGCGATCAATGGCCGGTTTGGGCCGTCACTTCTTCTTTCCACGGTTAAAAATCTTCCAAAGCCCCCAAATAATAAGGGCTACAATGATAAGTCCTGGCAATCCAATGTTATTCAGCAAGCTCGTTTCCTCCGGTTTTTTTTGTTTGCAACAAAACCTTACGAAAAAAAGGGGCGAGGCTACAACCATATCCCCCGTTACTGGCCTATGACCCGAATGGCCGCTTTAGTGACGCTACGCTGCAAAAGGTTCAGAAGGCGAACGGCAGGTTTGGGCCTGTCCGATGAACACGATGCTGTTGTCCCCGTCGCGCGAAACCGTCATCGTGGCACCTGCGTCAGCCTGCGACTGGTCGTAGGAGACCGCATTGCCTTTCTCGAAGAAGATCACCCGGCCAGCGCCATCGGGAAAGGTGACGGTCACCGAGCCGTTGCCGTTGCCTTCTCGTTTCACGCCGAAGGTGCAACTCTGGGTCGGGCCATCCTGTCCACGCATACAGTCGATGGGGCCGGTCGCATTGAATTCGGTGCCGGGGACAAGCGCATCGGAGCCGCCGGAGGGAATGGGGATCGCGTCGGGAAGCTGCATCGCCGCGCCTTGGCCGCTGCCTTCGATCAGGAATTCGCCTGCTGCCCATCCTTCGAAGCCGGGGTCCGACAGGGTTGTGAAGCGGCACCACCTGCGTCCCTCGGCCATGCGGCAGCCGAGGTTGCGCAGCGGTGTGCCATTGGCGAGGCGCACGACGATGGTCGCCGCAGGCGACGCGCTCTGGCGCAGGTTCAGCGCCCCGCCTCTGGTCCGGACAGCCCAATAATCGGGACCGCCCTGAAGGCCGTCGGCAAAGTCGCCCTTTACGACATCTCCGGTTTCGCCGGTGATCGAGATGTCGAGGGTAAAGTCGGCCGTTTCACCTCTCCGGGCGGCGTTCCTGAACAGGAAGACCGAAATACCGTATTCTCCCGAAGTGGGCAGGACGCCGGAATACTTGTTCGTCTGGGGCTGCAATTCGCCGATGGCGAGGGCCTCGTCGCCGGGGCCGCTGCCCGGGGCGTAGAGGTTGAAATACGTCGCGCTGTTTGACGAAAGGGCAATGGTCATCGTCTGGCCAGCCTCCGCACCCAGCGTATGGAGGACAGTTTCACGGCCTGTGACACGCCCGTTGATCGTCGTTCCCGTGGACCCGGGTGGGAAATGCACCGACACGATCCGCATGTCGTCCTGAGCGACCGATGGGGCGGCGTTCAGCGACACGGCCAGCACGGTTGCCATCCAGATGAGTAAGAGCCTCTTCATGGTTGCACCTTCTTCGTTTTCCAATCGCCTATCGTGATTTCACTCGCCCCGAAGGGCGAATTGCAGCGACTGGCCGCTCGTCTCCGAGACAAGAACCAGCGTGTCGCCATCCCGTTTGAATCCGGTGACTGCCTGCAAGTCATGCTGAAACCGGTCGTCCAGCGAGTCCGGCGGACAAAGCGCCTTGGTGGACCGGCCGAGTTCCAGCGACAGGGTGTCGTCCTGCACCGTGTAATGTCCGAGGAAGCGGTTGCAGTCCGCCCCCAGAGCCAGGTCTCCGCCGTCTTGGAACGAAATCGTGTAACGCTCCGGTTCGCCGATCGTGACGGTCTGACCATCGCCGTCCAACTTCGAGACCCAGGCCCAGCGCGTTCCCGCAAGAGCGCCGATCCCATCGTCCTGCGCGTTCAACGCATCCGCCTCGTCGAGAGCGCCCAAGACCAATGTCGAGCCAAGTGACGCCAGGTTGCTGGCGGAATTCGTCCAGAGGACAAGGGATGTGTCACTGTCGCGAAACATCCCGATATCGGACTCGAACCCGAGGGTCTGGCCGCCATGCCCCCAGAACCCGCCCGGCTTTTTTCCGATCCCGATCCCGTATCGAATGAACCCCGCGCCCGCGGGGCCTCCATCCGTCATCGCGGTCAGGGTCGCCGGGTCGTCATAAAGGCTCCCGGACAGGAGACCTCGCATGAACAGGTCCATGTCCGCCGAGATCGAGAGCACGCCCCCCGCAGCCCAGCCCTGCGCCATGTTCCAGCCCGAGGTTTCGATGTCGAAGGGCGGTTGATAATAAGATCGCGGCAAGCCGAACTCGGGCGCGGGCACCGCGTTCCACAGGACCGTGTCTTTCATGCCCAAGGGATCGAAGATCCGGTCGCGAAACAGCTCTTCGAGCGGTTGCCCGGTGGTCTTTTCCAGGATCATGCCGATCAGGACGTAACCGGTGTTGCTGTAGGCCCACTGGCCCTCGGCTCCCGGATCGAACGAGGGTTCGCCGTTGTCGATCGCGAATTGGACGAGGTCTCGGGGTTCGTAGTCCCGTGCCAGAAGTCCCGGATCGGTCAAAGCGCCTTCCATGATCCCCGGCGCACCGTTGGCGGCGTTGTCCGTATAGCTGAACACGCCGGAGGTATGGTTGGCCAATTGCCGGATCGTGATCTCTTCGCCATGAGGAAGCGCGGCTGCGATGTCAGGCAGATGGGAGGCAAGCAGATCGTCAAGCGACAGCAGGCCCTCCTCGACCAGTTGCATGAGCACGACGGCCGTCATCATCTTGGTGTTGCTGCCTATCTGGAACGGCGCACCGCAGATCAGCGGCGCCCCGGTAGCAAGATCCGTGGTCCCGGCCGCGCGATGATAGGTCCAGTGCGGGGAGCGGACGAAAAGCTCTGCGCCGGGTGCGTAACCCAACATTGCGGCCGTCTCGGCCTGGTCATCAACGACCATCCGAAGAGTTGCGTCGAGCCTGGAGGCGACAGCGGCCGGCACATTCCGGTCGATCGGGCAGATGCTTGGCGCGGCCGCTCCGAGAAGAAGCAGAGCCCCGGCGACAGCCTCCTTGTCCATTTCGGCATGGACTGGCACAGCCCCCAGAGACAGGACCACGGCGGTCATTGCTGCGATTGACGCGACTTTCATATGTGCGAACTCCTGAACGCGAATCGATCCGCGCTGGATCGAACCAGGCGGCGACCTTGTCATCGTGAATAACAGGGCGGAAAAAACGCAACAATCCAGATGCCGAAACGACTATCCACAAGCCGCAAGCCCGTGCGGCAGATCGCGACGATCGCGCCCCTGCTGACGGGTCACGGCGCCTGCGGCGCGAGGTCGAGCCGCGTCAGGGCCGAGGTGCCATCCACAATTCGCGGGGGCAGGCCTGCCCAGTCCACCGGTTCGGAGAAGGTCTCGCCCTGATAGGCGGTAATGCCGATGTCTCCCGTTTCGGAAATCGCGAGCAGGGTGAAGGACGGAACGCTTCGCTTGGTCGTGCCGATCAGCCGGCGGGGGCCGCCGCCAAGACAGCCCTGACCGACAAACACCGTTCCATCCTTCCAGCCGGGATAAAATGCGTGGTGATGGCCCGACAGGTGCATGTCCAGACCGATGGACCGGAACAGGTCCTGAAGCCCGGGATCGCCGATCACCTCGGTTTCGCGATCCACCGCGAAAGGCCACAGCGGCAGATGGCTGTAGGCAATCACCGTCCCGCGGCCCGCGGCGGCAGCGCACAGACGCTGCTCCTGCCCGCCGCTGAGAGGGCCGAGGACGGTTGCGTCGAGCGAGACGAATGTCATGCCCTTCATCCGGAAAGCGTAGAAGAACGGGAAGTCACGGTCGTCGACAAAGTCCAGCTTCGGCTTTCTCAAGATCCATTCTTCCGCGAAGATCGCTCGTTCCCTCTCGAACCCGCCATAGGCGGACGCGTCATGGTTTCCCGGTGTCACCACGACCGGAATCCCGGCACGGGTCAGCGGGTTCGTGACCGTCTCGTGGAACGCGTCCCACATTGCGCGCACTTCGGGTTCGCCCAGAATCGGGCGCCGCTGTCCTGCGACCATGTCGCCGGTGGAAATCACGAGGTCGGGCGCGAGCGCGATGATGCGCTGCACCGCGACCGAGACCCGCGGGTTGTATTCCGTCGATCCGTAGGAGCCGTTGAGATCCGAAATGACGGCAACGCGCAGGACTTGGGCAGAGGCGGCCCCGCTGACAATCAGCAGCAGGACCGCGCCCAGGATGGCCCTAATTCCCGTCACAGGACACCGGACGGTCGACGACGGAGCCGGTTTTAAAGAACTCTGCCGGTTCCAGATCGAAGGTCAGCAACCCCTTGTTACAGCTGTCCCGCAAAAGACCGGCCGCCAGTGTGGTATTCCCCACGACCTGCGCCACTTCGCGCTCGGTCAGACCGAAGGAGGTCGCCAGCCAGGTCGCAATCGCGCCGCCGCCTTGCAGATCCGCGCTCAGCGCCATCAGCTTTTCATAGGTGCCCGCGTTCATGTGGCGCAGCTTTTCCAGCATTTGGGTGCTCTTGGCAAAATTCGCGTATTGCACGCGACCACCGGCATCATTGTCGTTCAGATTGGTACGCCGCAACAAAATGGCATCCGCGGGAACGGTTCCGTCGCGGGGTTCGTGGTGTTTGGCCTTCTTGTGTTCTAGTTTTCCGCCGTCGAGCCAATAGTAATAAGGGGTGAAATCGATGTTCCCAACTCTGTCCTGCTGACTGAGGATGAAGTCGAGTATCACGATCTCGGTCAACTCCTTCATCCAGTAAGCCATCTGCTGCGGCGTCACGGACTGTCCCAGGTCCTTGGCAATCTGCCGGTCCTTGCGCCCCTCAGTCAACCCATGCTCGATTGCCTCGACCAGCGGCTTGTCCGAGCGCAGGGCCAGGAATGCAGGGGTTTTCTGGAAGTCCTCGTTCTGCCCTTTTCCCCAGCCCGAAACGCGCGTGCCATTGATTTCAGTGCCATAACGATGCCCCGGGCTGCTGGTCAGCACGCCATAAATCTGGCTACGATCCGCCGTGAACAGATCATCCGTCGGCTGATAACTTTTCGGATCTTTTTCGGCGGCCACAAGAGCTCGCCAGCCCGCGTGGTTCATACGTCCACCGTGACTGCCACCGGACAACGAAAGCCCCTCGCTCCCTACTTCTGCCAAGTGCTCGCCCGCATCAATCGACCGCCACACCGTGACCGGCACCTTGACCGTCATGTCGAAATACCGCGAGAAATGATAGTAAAGCAGAGGCGAAGCAGAGAACGTGCCGCTGGTGCCCTTGGCATTCATGGTCGGCTTGAACTTGGCCAGCGTGTCGGCGGCCAGAGTGCCCGCCGACTTCCCTTCTTTGCAGGCATTGCGTTCAAACGTTGCCCGATCCCCGGCATAGGGCCCGTCGGCGATGTCGTAGATCATCGTCCCCGGACTGGTGCTCCAGGTCTTGGGGCACATGGCGACATCGGAGGGGTAGAGATCGATGGCGCAATACGCGGCCTCCTGTTCGAGGTCATCCTTGTCATACGTCCCGCCGGGCACCGGCGTGATGCGCACACAGCGTTCGGCTATCCCGTTCGGGCTCTGGTGAATGGTCTCTTCGCCGAGTACGGCATCGGAGGCGGCGACCGGCGCCGCGGCCAAGAAAAAGACCAGCGAGAGCGGCTTTGTCATGCTGGTCATTTCGGGCATATCGCGGCCTGTTGCTGTGCCGAAATCTTCAGCGAAGGGTCAACCTTGAAGTTCTTGAACTTGCCATCGATCCACTTGTCACAGCCACCGGAACAAGGCGCATCGTTGCGCGCTTCGTCCCAATAAGCCTTGGCCTTGGCCTCCGACCAGCCGCAGAACTGCACCAGCGCCATCGCCGACAGCGCGCCGGACGCGTGAACACCCCACATGCAATGCACCAGAACCGGCCCGCCATTGCCCGTGATCCTGTCATGCACCGCCTTCATCACAGCGGACGGCCGAGAAGAGCGCGCCGCTGCATAGTCGAGCGTGCCTGTTCCGCAGGACGTCTTGCCATATTCGGTATTCTTTCCGAAGTCCGCATAGAACGCGCCCGAAAAGCCCGCCTCGCAAAGTTGGGTGCGCTGCGAAGACGAGAGGCCCGTACGCGACTTGTCACCGCCCTTGAACCCAGCGCGATACATCACCCCGGACAAAACCGGTCGCACGAAGGCCAGGCCGTCGGCAGGCGATGGGTTAGACCGGGACATCATCGCTTGTTCAGACGGACCTCCCGAGCGCAGCGTGAAATCCGCCGCCGCAGGCGCGGCCCATCCAGCGATGATCACTGCTGCCGCAATACTGGCCAAGTGCCTTAGGGATTTTTTCATTGTGCAAACTCCGTTTCAAGTATCAAGCGGGCACCCCATGTGCCCAATACGTTAGTCAATCCGATATTCCAGAAGGCGAGAGTCATTTCCGTCATCGGTCACGACAAAAATCGTCTGCCCATCGACGCCAAGCGCCACGCCCTCGGCATTCGACACGCGACGCGTCTTGCCCTTGTCCTCGCGCACCAGGGCCCAGCCCCGGGCTTGAAGGGTCGACAGGCTGAAAAGGAAGATCGCCTTGCCGGTATCGCTGGTGATCCACAGAGCCTGCCGCGATGCATCCCATTCCAGACCGGACACATCAAGGTGATCGTCGTCCGCCTGATCCGAGGCAAAGCCCGCAGTCTCGGTCAGGGGGACGATCCGCCGGACCCGGGAGAGGTCAGGCTCGATCTCGATCAGCAACCGGGGCGTCCGCTCCTTCAAAACGAAGACCGTACCGGTGGCTGGATCGACAGTGATCCCTTCAAGACCGTCATTGGCATCGCTCGCCGAAAAATACATGGCCAGGTCAGCCGCGCCGTCCATCTCCTGGATGGAATGCCGTGTCACGATTCCGTCCTCCGCCAGCGCGAGGATCTCGGAGGTATCTTCCCGCACGACGAGTATGCGCCCCCCCGCCGGATCGGGTGAAACGCCTTCAAGACCAGGTTCAGACGGCAGCGACGCCTTTTTCCGGACCTTCCCCTTGTCATCGAGACGAAACACGCGCGCCGTGTCATCACTTACAGACCAGAACCCGCCTTCTTGAGCCAGTGCGAGGCCGGAGACCTCGGTGAAATCGTGCTCCTTGTCCGCGATCTTGTGGGACTGGATAAAGCGCAGGACCACTCGTTCCGGCGTATCGGGTCCGGCAAATCCGGGGGCTGCGGCACAGAAGAGTGCAGCCAGTGTCCCTGCCAGGGCGGCCTTTTGCAGAGGGGAGGGGAACAGTGGGGTCATATTTTTTTCGGTTCAGTCGATATGCCAGTCGGAGATGTCGGTTTCGCCGGTATCCATCAGCTGTCCCATCTCCCGCTCAAGCGCCGAGCGACGCATACTGCGCGGGCCGCAGACGACGAAATTGGCGACGGGCTTGTACTTGGATTTGCTCATCGAGAGTGTCTTGAATCCGCGTTGCGCCAGCGCGTCGCGCAGGGCAATCATCGCGTCGGTTGTCGCGATCTTCTTGGAAAACTGGACCTCCAGCGCGAAATTGACCGGGCTGCCGAAGGCATAGATCACTGCCCACGCGCTGACCGTCGAGATCAGCGCCACGACGGGCAGATCCAGCCCGACACACAGCCCGATCAGCGTCACGAGGATCAGGCGCATCGTGTCGGCGGCGCCGTCGTCGGATTTGAACCGCAGCAGGCCGCCAAGGCCGAAGAGCACGAAACCGATCAGATACCCATGGTGCATGATCAGGAAACCCACGACCATGCCGATCAGTCCGTAGATGAACAGGTCGCGCGGCGCGTCGAAATCCAAGCGCGTCCGACGGGATGTGAGGATGACCGGATGATAGGCGAGCGCCGCAATCATCGCGGTGCTTTCGACCAAAGCACCAAGGAATTCGAGTATTTCGACAGGTTCGCGCAATTGGTTCCAACCCCTCCCGCGCACCTCGATTTCGGGAAGGATGGAATTGCCGGCGTCGAGGATCTGCGCCTCGGCTGCGCACGCCGCAAGCCCGAGGATGGCAAGCGCCAGACCTGCCAAAAGCAGGTGCGAGGATAGAGGAAGCCTTGTCACGAGTGTGTTCACCTTATTGGAAATGCCTGGAGCGAAATCGCGCTGCCGCAGCCGGGGAAATTGGGATGCGTCCGGAGAAGCCCTCATCGCGTCATCCTTGTCGTGGTCCAGACCAATGCCACCAAGCGGAGCTGATGCAGTAGGTCGAGAGCGAGGCGCGTTGACACCACGGGAAGACGGTTTCTGCCAATTTCGGCAACGGACAGTAACTTTGTTCCGGTGCCGCACGGCTGGCCCGGCCCTTCAGCACCAGGCACAGAACCGCCAGAACGGCGAGGTTCAATAGTGTTTCAAGCACACCGATCCACGGAAGCCATGTGTCGGGGGCACCGTCAGCCCAGAGAACCCACAGAAAACCAGGCGGCACGAGGTAAACTGCCGCCAATGCGTACTGGTCCTGACCGAACAGCCCGAATATGCCAATCGCAAGGATCACGAGTACCCCGATGTAGAGACCTGGAAACAACCTGACGACAATATGCAAAGTGCTTGCAACTTTGGTAACCTTTTCAGCTCCCGAATTGAAACGGTGTCCTGCGTCCTGGTTCAAAGCGATCCTTCGTTGGTCAGCGACATCGGGCGTGACGTGCTGCCATCCTGGTAAGCGATGCACTGCCACTGCGCCCGGTTTTCGCCGACACCGACGATGACCTCCGTCCCCGATTGCGAGAAGCTGGAGCGCAGAAGAACCACGTCGGGATTTTTGGTTTCGGCCGTCACGGCACGCAGGCAGGCCTGATCGGCTTCGGTCGGTATGGAACTGCCCGTGTCTTCGACACAGCCGGCGAGCGACGAAAGCGCGGTAACCGCCGCGAAAATCTTGATAGTTCCATTCATGATATGCGCTCTCTTGGTGTTGGTTCACAAGCGTTCCTGTCGGTCAATCAATGCCCATGACGATGTT
>NZ_JBMPIX010000028.1:0-51722 GCF_049341065.1 Pacificoceanicola algae
TGTCGCGTTTAGTTCCCGATTTCAATTGAAGCAGTAAGCTGAAACTGAAGCGCTGGAATTTCACCTTAGCGCTTCACCAACGCGTCAAGTTTTGGGAGCTTCAAAGCCCCGCGGCCTTCGTCAGGTTCACTCGGAACCTGTCGCGCCTGCGCTGGTAGCGCCGGGTCATTTCAGCCGATGCGTGCCCGAGCTGCTTTTGGACATAGCGCTCATCGACCTCTGCCGACGAGGCGAGCCCGGCACGTAAGGAATGGCCGGAGAACATTGCCAGCCGTTTTGCCTCTGGCAGATCAGATCTGACGCCACTCTTCAGAACGGTCGCCTTGATCAGCCGGGCGACGTGCTTATCGGAGAGGCGGGTCTCTAGGGTACGTTTGCCGTCCCGTGAGGTGCGCACGAAGACCGGGCCAAAGTCTATCTTGGCAAAGTGAAGCCATTGCTCCAGCGCGTGGACGGGACAGGTCTGGTCGCTTGAGCCACGCCCGACCTCGACCTCGCGCCAGCCGGTCTTGGCATTGAGGGTGAGCAGGGCGCCGCCGTCGACGACCTCGACCCAGCCGCCGGAGTCCGGTGTATCGTCCTTATGCACATCAAGGCAGACCACCTCCGAACGGCGCAGGCCACCTGCATAGCCCAAGAGCAAGATCGCCCGGTCTCGGAGCCCGCGGAGATCATAGGGCAGGGTGGCCACCATGGCCTGGATGTCCTCAGGCAGGATTGCTTCTTTCTGAACCGGCGGGCGCGCATGCTTGCGCTTGATCCCGGCCAGAACGGTGGCGATGTGGCGGTCCTTGCGATCAAGAGTGAACCCGCGCTGCCTGTAGTTCCAAGCGAGGCCGGAGAGACGGCGCTCGATCGTGGAGACCGAAAGTGCGGGTGCCTTCCCGGTTGGTGCGGCCAAATCAGCCACATAGAGCCCGACCATCTCGGGCGAGGGGGGCAGGGGATCAGTCCCTTTCAACCGGCACCAGCGGGTGAAGTGTTTCCAGTCAGCGGCGTAGGCCTTGTTGGTATTCTCGGCTGTCGAAGCCTCAGCGTAATCGCGGGCGGTGTCGACCAGCCGGTCGAGCGCGCCGGAACCGGCGATATGTGCGGGCAGAGCGATTGAGGCTCCGTCCCGAGAAGTTCTCTCGTCGCGCTTGTCACTGTTCGGCGCGGTATCGGGCGCTGAGCTCGAAATCTCAGCTTCGGACCCGCCCGAACCCTCGATTTTGGTGCCGTTATTCGTGAGACTATCCATGATTTTGAGCATATCATTTATATGTCCAATAACACAAGGTTATTGGACATATAAAGGCTCGGCAAAGAGGGGCGGTTTCTACACTATATGGTAGTCAAAAGCGCCGCAGCGAGATAGTGTTGTGGCATGACATATGCCCACCCGACCTTCGACAGCGACCCTGACAGCGTACCCAGGATGCCGCCCTGGGTCACCTCGGCACGCGCCGAAACCCTTGAAGATGTGGCGTTTTCGTCGGGCGCAGCACTGAGCCACCTGCATCTTGTGTTGGGGCGACAGACGGTCCCCCAAGCCTTGTTACGGGATCGGCTAGCGCTGCGCGCAGCGGAGGCTTGTGTCGCATTTTCGGGTCGTCTGGACGGGGCAGGGGAGCTGCGCGACGTGGTCCATCTTCTGCGCCCCGGCGACCTGCCCGGCCCGGCAGGCGAAATCTGTCTGGCGTGGCATCGCGCCACGGAAAAGCCGGTGACCGTGAAAGCTCTAGTCCAAGCGCTGCCTGAACTTCAGGGTGATCAGATCGCGCGTTGGCTCGATGCCG
Source organism: Pacificoceanicola algae (assembly GCF_049341065.1). Lineage (NCBI taxonomy): Bacteria > Pseudomonadati > Pseudomonadota > Alphaproteobacteria > Rhodobacterales > Roseobacteraceae > Pacificoceanicola > Pacificoceanicola algae. The sequence continues at coordinate 1,779 of NZ_JBMPIX010000028.1, forward strand.
GGCAGGGGGCACCGGTCAGTCGCGCTGCAATGGTGCTGGAGACGGTACTCAACGATGCCCCCCGTGCCGAGCTGCCCGCGCTCGTCCTTGCTGACGCGACCCTCGCTCAGGCGTTTGGTTGGGGTCATGTCGTGCCGCTTCTGGCCGCAGGCCTGAAACGCGCCGACATGCGCAAGCGCGGCGAAGACCTACGCTCGGCTTGTCATCGAGCACTCCTGTCGTCGGCAGCCGAGGCTGTGCGGCAGGCCGCCGACCTTGCGCGCCGGGCTGCACACCTGAAGGCGGTCTCGCCGAAGCTGCGCGCCAAAGGCGCACAGGCCGCCGTCGCGATGTTCCTGACCCAAGATGCCGTCGCGCCTGCGGCCCTGCCACTACCGGACCGGTCCGCACGGCGGCTCTGTGACCGGTTGGTCGATCTCGGCGCGGTGCGCGAGCTGACCGGCCGCGACACGTTCCGGCTCTACGGGATCTGAGCGATGGCAACGGAACACGTCGAAACTGACTTCGATCGGGAATTGGACGATCTGCCAACCGACTTGCGCTGGCGGGAATGGATACGGCGGATCGAGGCGGTGCTCTTCGCCTCTGCTTCCCCAGTGCCGCGCGACGACCTCGCGCGCGTGGTGGGGCAGGGGGCCTCGGTTGACCTGTTGGTTGAAGACCTCGCCGCCGAGCTGGAGGGACGGGCTTTTGAAGTTGCGCAGGTCGCTGGCGGCTGGTTATTCCGGACACGACCCTGCTACGCGCCCGCAATCCGCACGGCGGCAGATGTCGGGGACCAGCTACTCGATCTGAGCGAATTCGACGTCGTTGTCCTGGCCGCCATCGCCTACCACCAGCCGATTACTCGCGACGGGCTGAAGGACATCTTCGGCAAGGAGATCAGCCGCGATCTGATCGGGCGACTGCATGCGCGCGACCTGATCGGAACCGGCCCACGGTCGCCGCGGCGTGGAGCACCCTATACCTATGTGACGACGGAGCAGTTCCTGGTCGCGTTCGATCTGGAGTCGCTGCAGGACCTGCCCGATCGGGAGCAGTTGGAGGATGCAGGAGTCATTCATTCGCAGGCATAGCCGTTGCCAATGATGTGCGGCGGTTTGAATGAAGGCGGTTGATGACCAGCTGTAAGTCCGCCAATTCAGGAAGTCTGGAGCGCGTCTTTTCTCGCGGTGTTATCTGTGACGTAATCTCTGCACTCAATGACGCCACCGGGTCGGAATGCTTGGGCGCAGCCAGCGCAATGCGCATCCAGAGATCAATTGCAGGATGCTTGGAATGTTTTTGGAGGAGCGTCATTCCGTCGGCAAACTGGCGGAACAATGCGTAGCGGACCCACTGCGGCAAGCGCGCAATCGACGTCGGCTCGCCATTGAACGTGAAACAAGCCGCCCCAAGCATTGCGGTCAGGGATGCCTTTCCATGCCGTCCATGTCCCGCAACATGCAGTCGAAGCAGATCGTCGATGAGCCGTTCGAGACGCTGCACATCGTACTCGGCGGGCAGGGTGGGTTTTCGGAGATCAGCATCACACCAGACGCAGAAATGATGCGGCAGAAGCCGGTTTTGTCGAGCAGGCGCAATGCCGCCGCCGCAGGCAGGGCAGCGATCGCGCAAGCGGCATCCATGCCGAAAGCAGGAAACGCGCGTCGCCAGGCTCCAGCCGCGCCGGAAGAACGGTGCGCGATCCTCTTTCAGGCATGCCGGGCAATATTGCAGGCGATTGACCCGAGCAGTCGATGTGCGGGCATCTCCTGATCCTGTGATCTGCCGCAATCGCAACCGGCCTAGTGGGTCGCGGTGCAAAGCCAGGCCATCAATATCCTCGGCAGGCAACCGGGTTCGATCGACCAGCAATCTGAGGATTCGCCCGGGAAGGTCTCGGTCAAGCTTCGCAGACCAATCTGCACCTGTGACACCCAAGACCCGCCCAAAATATTGAGGTGGAATTCCATTGGCCATCGCCAGCCGATGTAGCCAGCTCGACAGCAGCTCTCCGGGTGCCGGTGCAACGACGACGGGCCAGCATTGCCCTACCTCATTGCCGTAGTCGCGCGCAGGTGTGACTGTGATCTCGGACGCAGACTGGGTCACATCATTTCGCGGCGCAAAGGCGCACTTCGGCGTTTCGACAGAGGCGTGTAACCAAGCGAGGTGATGGTCGCTTCGGAAATGTGTTCCTCGCCCTTCCTTATCGCTTTGATAGCCGCGTTGCTCACAATATCGACGACCTCTCCGATCAAGCCCTCTGACAATTCATGGATGATCTCAGCCAGTGACGGTCGCGACAGGTCCGAGGCGCGGGCGAGAGGCATGCTGTTCTCAAGACTGTCGAGGAGCGTCGCGAAATCCTCGTCATACGACCATCTGGGAACAGGGATCGTATCGAACCGCGACCCCATTTCCTCGGTATCGTGTACCGCATCATAGACCGCAACCTCGCCGACCAGTACGGGCGAGATATCGTGGACACGTGCGATACGGCGCAGGAACGAAAAGATAGCTTTCACGTCCTGTCGGCGCCCTCGAAGGGCGCTGTGAAACTCATCGAAGATGAGCAGTCGGGGTTTCAAGTTGTCCAGCAAATGATCCACCTGCTCGCCCGCGCGCGACAGGCTGCGCCAACCAGATGCCTGAGGCGCGCGCAACCCGGCAAGAATGCTGGCATAGAAGTGAGACAGCCCGGCACCTTCTCGGGTCTGGATCACCCAGATCCTTTGACGTTCTGACTGACGCAAATGTTCAATCGCGAAGCGTTCGGCGATCATCGTCTTGCCATTATGATAGGGGCCCGTCAGCAAGAGCCCTCTGGGGCGCAATGTTACTGGCCGATCAAGCAGCAGACGCATGGCGTTATGGGCGCGACTTGCAACCGGATGGCTGATCCAACGGGCCGTCCGGATATGGGCGATGCGGCACGCGTCATCGGCATCGAGAAGTGATGCAGCGGAGTCCAGGAGGTGATCCGTCATTTCACCAATCCTCCACCGGAAAGACGCGGCGCGGGCGCTCAGGGTCAGGGGCTTTTCGGATTGGTGTCGGGGCAGGAGTGAGGCTCTGGTAGGGTTTCGGCGCATGAGCCGCATGCCTGGCCCGTGCGACGTCCTTCAGCCGTTGCTTCTTCGTTGCCGAGGCTTCCACGGTCGCCGCGATTTCGCGGCGGATCGCGGTCTTCTCCTCGATCGGACGTCGGCCGGTTTCGCGCGCTCGGTTTCTCTCGGCCCTGTGCTGCCAGAGGGTGACCGCCTCAAGCAGTCCATCCCGCCGCGCCACAGGGCGCCAAGTTCCTGTATCGGGATCCTTGAGGTAGATGTGGCTCATGTCCCGAGGATCATAACGAACATCGAGAGCATCCAATCGATCACGGCGGGCGACCAATGGGCCCAACCATGGATCGAAATAGTCGTTGGCAAACAGGCTGACACCCTGAGGTGAAATCCTGCGTGTCTTGTGCGGGAGAAAGCTGAGCAGTACGTCGAAAGGGTTGTCTTCCGGGCCATCCGGCTGACGGCATTTTCGTTCCCATTCCTTGGTCGGGACCGTCAGCTTGCGTTCATTCTGGCTAAGATTGTGATCGATAATCGCCAGCGCGATACAGCGTTCGAGGTCTGCAAAGTTGAGCCTCGCAAGGTCTGCAGACAGGTACTCACCCCGATCCGCGATGGAACGCCCGGTCTTGCCAGGCAGGGAGCGTAGCACCGAATTCACCTTGCCGAGAAGCCGTTCGACAACCCCGCCACGATGGACGGTCCCCTTGTTCCGGCTTTCAATTGCAATGCCGTAATCAGCACATCCCCGGATGAAACTGGTGCTTCTGAATTCCATAGCGGAATCCACGACGACCTTCTTCGGGCGACCAAACATCGGCCAGGAATGATTGATGTCGCGCGCTGCCAGCCAGTCCTCCTTGCGGCACATCGCCTGCGCAAGACAGAGGGCGACCGACAGGCGTGAGGGCTTCTCGAGGGTCAGGCAGAAGCCAACAAGCGCGCTTGTTGCAACATCGGCTGCGATAGTGAGATAGGGGCGTCCGACATAGATGCCCTGACCATCGATGACTTCTACAAACTGGATGTCGGCGGGGGTGTGGTCTATCTGGACGACATCGAGTGCGTGGTTGGCCCGGATATAGCCTGGGCGGGGTTTCAGGCGCCGTAGGCTTTTCCCTCCTGAATGTCGTCGTCGTGCAATGTCCTCGGGCGTGAACAGTCGTGGGATACGCTTGGAAACGGTGACATAGGCGGGCGGATCAAGACCCTCGCTGACACAACGGGTGCGGATTTCATCGACGATCGGCGCAAGGTCCGGTTGCTCGGGCCGAAGCCACATCTCCCGAAGTGTTGCCGAAATGATCTCCTCAACAGCCGGGCTGATCCTTGCGCGCCTCGCCCCACCTGTCTTTGGCAACAGTGAAGACACCCGACGTTCGGTGCGATATCGGCGCAGGTGGTTGTAGACTTGGCGCGTCGAGAGACGCAATTCGGATGCGGCCCGAGAAACTGCGGTGCGCACAGGCTCTTGCCCGTCCAGAATGCGATCCAGCTCTCGCGCGATACGCGTTGCCTTGGTCCAAGCGTCGTCAGACGCTTCGTTTTCGCGTAGCGTCATGAACCCGCCGCTCCACGGTTTCTAAAACCCATCTTCTGCCCCATTCTCTCGCTTGTTGAAACGCGAGCTAAAAATTGAAATCGAAACGTAAAAAACCACGTCGGATTACGCTTCATACTACTGGAATCCTGTAAGAACTTTTTGATGAAACGGCAAAGCAATTGCGACAGAGGACGATCTTTGGTTCCTGCCCGGTCCCATGGAAGAGGAGCCGGATTATCTGCCGCCGGGACCACGGGCCGAGCCGCGTGACGCCGAGGTCCTCGACGATTGGCGCAAAGCAGAGGCGGGTCATGCTGCGCGTCTTGCCCGTGTGGCCGGTCGAGTCGGTGCGCTGGACGACCGGCTGAAGCGCGGCCCGGAAGGATGGCGGCACAGGCTTGCCCTGTTCGAGGCTGCCGACCTCAGCTGGTTCGCGGGTGACCGCATTGGCCCAGATCGGCTGGCGCTCTGGATCTCCATGCGCTTGTCCGGCGTACAGGACGACACTGCCGCGCTCGCGCGTGTCGGTTGGGCGGTGCGGCGGCTATCCGGTGGGCCAGGACCGGAGGTAGACCTTTCCGCCTTCCTTGACCGCCGCGACCCCGAGAACCTCGCGGATGAGGCCGAACCTTTTGCGGATCGCGCAGGCGGTTGGCTGGACCTTACGGCGCAAGCTTCCGAGTTGCACCCGATCACCCGTGCTTGCTTGGGCTTTCACCTCTGGAGCCTCGCGGGACTCGGGCAGCAAAGCGATCGAATGGAGGCGGCCGTCACAGCTGCGCGGATCGCGGCCAGCGAGGGCAAGGGAGCAGTCTTTGCACCTCTGGCCATGGGCGGGGCAGGGGGACTGCGCGCGGGCGGCCCACCCGCTGATCGTCTGGCGCGATGGCTTGACGGGTTGGAGACCGCCTGCCTGACCGCAATGCGGCACCTTGACGATATCGAGGCATGGTCAGCGAGGGCGGAAACGGAGATGACCCCACTCTCGGGCAAGACCCCGCGTGCCTTGCGCGCTGTGGTGACCGAATGGCCCCTTGTATCCGCTCCGATGGCCGAGGCGATGACCGGCGCCAGTCGCGCCGCAGTCCAGCGCAACCTTGCCTGGATGGAAGCGCATGGGCTGATCCGCGAAGTGACAGGGCAGGGGCGGTACAGGATGTGGCGCGCCACGAACTGACGGCTCTGAACGGTCCTTCACTTGGTGGGTTACAGGATCGCCCCGACATTCAAGACTTTGCTCAAGCTGTGCAAGTTGGTGATCCGGATAGCACCGATGCGGTAGAGGATAAGGTGCCGGCAAGGGCACTCTGCCACGGAAACTGCGGTGATTGACTATCCGCGTACCGAGCTCCCCAGCCACTCGCCAATGAATTCGCTTGCGTCGGCAGTTACGAAAACATATCGGTAAACGACGATAGCCGATTTTAGATGAGGCCAAGATGACAGAATTCCAGCAAGACCTTGAGGACATGAGAATGGCGGCAACAGCCAAGGCCCTGGGCCATCCGGCGCGATTGCGGATCTTGCGGCTGCTGGCGCGAACACCGGGCTGTATCGGCGGTGATATCGTCGAGGCCGTCGGCCTCGCGCAGTCCACGGTGTCCGAACATCTCCGCATTCTGAAAGATGCTGGCGTGATCGAAGGGCAGATCGACCCGCCGCGGGTCTGCTATTCGCTCAGCCCTGGGGCCTTGCAGCCTCTCTCGGCGCTGATTGAAGAACTCGACATCATTCGCAGCGAATCCGCCTGCTGCGTAAACCCTGCTAGAGCCCAAGGTTGATCAATGTCCCTTTTTGAACGCTATCTGTCTGTCTGGGTGCTGTTGTGCATCGTCGCGGGCATCGTGCTGGCCTCGTTACTGCCCGGCCTGTTTGCAGCGCTGGCAGCGCTCGAGTACGCCTCGGTAAATCTCGTTGTCGCCGTCCTGATCTGGGCGATGGTCTACCCGATGATGGTCGCCGTGGATCTGAGCGCGCTGAAAGGCGTGGGCAAGCGCCCCAAAGGCCTGATCATCACCGTGGTCGTGAATTGGCTGATCAAGCCGTTCACCATGGCCGCCCTCGGCGTCCTGTTCTTCGAGTACGTCTTTGCGGACCTGATCGACCCGTCGGATGCAGGCCAGTACATCGCCGGGCTGATCCTGCTAGGCGCGGCACCCTGTACGGCGATGGTATTCGTCTGGTCGCAACTGACCAAGGGGGATCCGAATTACACGCTGGTCCAGGTGTCACTGAACGATGTGATCATGGTTTTCGCCTTTGCGCCCATCGTGGCTCTGCTGCTTGGCGTGACCGATATCGCCGTTCCTTGGGAAACGCTGGTTCTTTCCGTGGTTCTCTATGTCGTTCTGCCGCTTGCTGCGGGCATTTTCACTCGGTCCAGACTGATGACCCGGGGCGGAGAAACAGCAGTTTCTGCCTTTACCGCGCGGATCAAGCCCGCCTCGGTTCTGGGGTTGCTCCTGACGGTGGTGCTGTTGTTTGGGTTTCAGGGCAGCGTCATCACGGAAAACCCGTTCCTGATCGTCCTGCTTGCCACGCCGATCCTGATCCAGTCCTACGGGATCTTTGCCATCGCCTATTTCTGGGCGTGGCGCTGGAAAGTGCCGCACAAGGTGGCCGCCCCCTGCGCGCTGATCGGCACATCGAATTTCTTCGAGCTGGCCGTTGCTGTGGCCATTGGCCTGTTCGGTCTCAATTCCGGGGCTGCGCTGGCGACGGTGGTCGGCGTTCTGGTGGAGGTTCCCGTGATGCTTTCACTCGTCTGGTTCGCCAACCGCACAAGGGAGCGCTTTCCGGCATGAGTGTCGTCATCTACCACAATCCGGACTGCGGGACATCGCGCAACACTTTGGCGATTCTGCACGCTGCGGGCACCCTGCCAACGGTGATCAACTACTTGGAAACGGGTTGGACGCGTGCACAGCTCTTAGGTCTGTTCGCTGCGGCCGGCGTAACCCCACGGGAGGCACTGCGCGTTGCGCGAAGCCCGGCAGAAGCAATGGGGCTTACCGTGCCCGGTGTGTCGGACGAGGTTCTCCTCTCTGCGATGGTGGAACAGCCGATCCTCGTCAACCGCCCCTTCGTCTGCACGCATAAGGGCGTTCGGCTCTGCCGCCCATCTGAAACCGTTCTAGACCTGCTTGAAACGCTGCCGCCGGGGCCGCTTGCGAAGGAAGACGGTCAGCTCATTATTGATGATCGGGGAAAACGAATTGCCTGACGACCTGACGAACCTGACCACCCCTCAGCTTGATGAGCAGCACTTCGCTTCAATCGACCGCGAACGACTGCGGCCTACGATCGTCCGAACGCATCCACCGCGTATTCTGATCCTCTATGGCTCGCTGCGGGTCCGCTCATTTAGCCGGCTGTCCGCGGAAGAGGCCGGGCGCATCCTTACGCGCCTGGGGGCGGAAGTGCTTTTTTTCCATCCATCCGGCCTCCCGCTGGTTGATGACGGGGTCGATGCCAGCCACCCGAAAGTCCGCGAGCTACGCGATCTAGTCGCATGGAGCGAGGGCATGGTCTGGTCAAGCCCTGAGCGTCACGGCGCGATGACCGGGTTGATGAAGACGCAGATCGACTGGATCCCGCTGTCCGAGGGCGCCGTGCGCCCGACGCAGGGAAAGACGCTGGCAGTGATGCAGGTCTCGGGCGGATCGCAGAGCTTCAACGCCGTGAACCAGATGCGGCTGCTCGGGCGTTGGATGCGGATGCTAACCATTCCCAACCAATCCTCGGTCGCAAAGGCATTTCTCGAATTTGACGAAGCTGGCCGCATGAAACCGTCAGCTTATTACGACCGCATCGTCGATGTCATGGAGGAGCTTATGAAGTTCACGCTTCTGACGCGTGACTCTGCGGACTATCTTGTGGACCGCTATTCTGAACGCCGCGAAAGCGCGGCTCAACTGTCGGCGCGGGTCAATCAATCCGGACTGTGATCGGCACCAAGGGACTGGATCCCGGCCAGGGGAGGGGCCTGAGATCATGGAGTATTTAATCGGTCGCCGCACTTTCGTCGGAGCGGGACTTGCAGTCTTCATCGCTCGTCATGCGGCGGCGCAGCCCGTCTTTCGCCTTGGACTGACGCCGGTGTTTCTCGACAACGATGCAGCCATCATAGACGGCCTGCGGCGCGCCTTGTCGCGCGGGATGGGGCGCGAGATCGAACTGGTTCAGCGTCGCACCTATCAGGAAATCACTGGCCTTCTGCTGGAACGTAGTGTCGATGCGGCTTGGCTTTGCGGCTATCCCTATCTCCAGCACGCCGATTTGCTGGATCTTGTTGCTGTGCCTGTGTGGCGCGGTGGCCCGCGATACCAGTCTTACCTCATTGTCGGGGCTGAAGATGGAGCGGAAGCGCTGTCCGACCTGCAAGGGGGCACGCATGCATTTTCCGACCCGGATTCGAACTCTGGCTATCTTGTGACCGCGACCGATCTGCGCCGGATGGGGGAACAGGTCGAGGGCTTCTTCAGTCGATCCATTTTCACCTTTGGCCACCGTAACGTGGTGCGCGCGGTCGCGGATGGCCTGGTGCGATCCGGCAGCGTCGATGGCTATGTCTGGGAAGCGCTGGCCGTGATCGAACCGGGTCTGACCGCGCGTACACGCGTGATCGCCCGGTCGGAATGGCTGGGGTTTCCCCCTGTTTGCGCGCGGCGCGACAGCCTGGCTTCTGAGCCGGTTCAGGCTCTGCAAACCGCTTTGATGAACCTCGCCGAGACGGAGGAAGGCCGACAGGCGCTGGCGTCGCTGCAACTGGACGGGTTTCAGCAAGCTGACCCTGCGCTGTTCGATGGAATCGCCGTCCGCATGGCCGATCTGGAACCCTGAAGCATGAAGTGGTTTGCCCCCATCCCCCTGTCGATCAAGCTCCCGCTTCTTGCGGCGGCGATGATGGTCCTTGTGGGCACGGTGGCGTCCCAACAGGTCCTGCGGTCGCTGGCGCAGGTTCAGGACGCGCGGATTCAGGAACTGGCACGGATGCATGTCGAGGGATTGTCGGTGGCCCTTGGCCCACTTGTCCTGCGTCATGATATCTGGGAGGTCTACGACACTCTCGACCGGGCGGCCCAGGGGAGCGAGGGGCGGCGGATGGTCCTGACGGCCGTGGCCGATGAGCGTGGAAAGGTTCTGGCAGCGACTGACCCGAGACGAGTTCCCATGGACAGCGATATCGCAGCCCTTGCCAGTGATGCGGTGGCGCTGGATGACCTGTCGGTGGATGGCGCGTCAAACATCCTCAGCCTGCTTGCGCCGTTGACCTACCAGGGACGCACCGTCGGGCAGATCGCGACTGAGCTAGATGTTGCTGACCTTCTGTCGGAACGCAGGCAGGCGCTGCTCTATTTGATCATGGGCAATGCGGTTGCCATCGGCTTTCTGTCGATGGCGGGGTTTTTGGCGATACGAAGGATGCTGAAGCCGGTCACGACGCTGGCACGCCAGATGACCGAGACGAAGGGAGAGCCGCATCCCATCCCGGCCGCGGACATCCCGCGCGGCGATGGCGAACTGGCACGGCTGGCACGTACCTACAACTCGATGGTCGGCGCCGTAGCCGCCAAGGCCGAAGCCGAGCGGCGGTTGGCGGAACGGGAACGGTTCGTTGCCCTTGGCCGTCTGTCCTCGTCACTGGCGCATGAGATCAACAACCCACTCGGCGGGCTACTGAACGCGACAGATACGATCCGCAGCTATCCTGATCGTCCCGAGGTGGTGCGTCAGTCGGCAGATCTGCTCGACAGGGGCCTGCGCCATTTGCGTGATGTGACCCGAGCAACCCTTGACCAGAACCGCATGGACCCCGAGACCCGCGCGCTGACATCCGATGACTTCGAGGACATCAAGCTGTTGATCCAACCCGAGGTCTCGCGACTGGCATTGGATCTGGAGTGGTCTGTCGATCCGGCAGAGGTCATAGGGTGCAGCCTGTCCGCCGGGCCTGTGCGGCAGATTGCGCTCAACCTGCTGCTGAACGCCTGCTCGGCGGCAGGCCAAAACGGCTGCGTCGGCCTGATGGCCCGTACAACGGACGGCAACCTCAGCCTTAAGATCACGAACACGGGCGCGTCCATGCCGCAGGCAGCGTTGGATCGCTTGCTCGGGGACGGTCCGCTCTTGCCCGGTGGCGGCGTCGGGCTGCGACTGGTCCGCGACCTCGCGAAAACAATGGGTGGCGCTGTCTGCCATGCGCAAGAAAATGGCGTAACGCGCGTGACTGTCACCCTGCCTGCGTCATGGGAGGCGCGCGATGCTAAAGGATAGATACATCGTTCTTGTCGAGGACGACGAGATCATGGGCGGGTCGCTGCTGCAGCGGTTGGAACTGGAAGGGGCGAAGGTTCTCTGGCTGAAGCAGATGGTGCGGGCGCTCGGCGCAATCCGCACCCCCAAGAAGCCAATCGACGCAGTGATCTGTGATATCGGCCTGCCGGACGGGTCGGGAGAGGAGCTGTTTTCAACGCTTCTGCGCACCGGGACACCCCCACCTTTCCTGTTCATCACCGGGCAAGGTGGGATCGGTCAGGCGGTCCGGCTGATCAAATCGGGGGCCGCGGACTACGTGACCAAACCGTTCGAAATGTCTGTCTTCCTCGAGCGCCTCAGCCTGCTCGTCGGAAACCGCGAGAAGCCGTTTCAGGATGATGACTTTCCGCCCTTGATGGGGGTCTCTGTCGCGGCGCGCCGGGTTGAAGCGCTGATCGTCAAGGCTGCAAAGGCAAGCGATCCCGTGCTGATCCGGGGCGGGCCGGGAACTGGCAAGGACCTTGTGGCGCGACGTATCCATGACCTGTCAGACCGGTCTGCTGCCCCATTCGTTTTGGTCAATCTCGCGCGCGAAGCCGACGCGGAGGCGGCCTTGTTCCGCCCAGGCGGTGGAGTTGATACCGTGGGTGAAGGAACCTTGTTCATCAACTCTATCAGCAAGATGACCGCACAGGTCCAGGCGCACCTGTTGGAGCGGCTGGATAAAGACTTCGACGGCAGACTCATCGTAGCCTGTGGAAACGATCTCGAGGCGCTGATTGGGCAGGGTGCTTTCAATTCTGAACTTTTCTACAGGTTAGCACGGATCGAAATCCCAATACCGCCGCTCGGCACACGACCCGAAGATGCCGTCTGGCTGCTTCAGCAGCTTTTTCGAAAGCTGGCTCCTCGTCATGCACCCGAGCTCACCGGTATCGGAGCGCTTTGCGAAGAGGCGGTGCGCACCCATGACTGGACAGGCGGTGGCCGGGAACTTCGGGCAAGATTGCATCGTGGGCTGGCCATGGCGACAGGGCCACTGTTGCAGCCTTCAGATCTCTTCCCCGAACGTCTTGCAGGACCGGACGACATGATGTCCTTGGCCCAAGCCCGCGAAGCTGCGGAAAAGGCACAGATCATTGCTGCCCTCGACCGGACCGATGGCCAGATCGGCGAGGCGGCAAAGCTCTTGCGGATTGCCCGCACAACACTTTGGGAGAAAATGCAGAAACTTGGGCTGTCAGGATCCTGATAAATCCCGTTGCATGTGTTCGGATTTCCGAACATCGAATTTTCCATTTTAAAATCATGGGATAGCCGCAGCGCGGCATGCCTCTCTGTGCCATCGCGCGCCCTGAAAGCACGCGTTAGGCTCATGGCAATCATCCGACACTTGATGAGCCAGGGAGGAATCTAGCCAATGAAGTGCAACAAGTTGGTCGACGCAGGACGTCGACAGTTTCTGAGAGGCGGCGTGATGGCGACGGCAGGCGCCGTTGCAGCCACTGTGATGACACCGGAACAGGCCAAGGCGCAGGCACTGGCCCGCGTCGATTACCCGGCAAACCGCCTTGCCAACATCGCCGATCTGGTGGTGAACGAACCACTTGAGGTTGCCTATCCCGATGCCGACAGCCCGGGTGTGTTGCTCAAGCTCGGCCAGGCAGTCGAGGGTGGCGTCGGCCCGGATGGTGATATCGTGGCGTTCTCCGTTCTATGCCCGCACAAGGGCTGGCTGATGAGCTATTCGGCCGGAGACAAGACGCTCAACTGCCCCGGCCACCATTCCCGCTTCGATTGCGAAGCTGGCGGACAGCAGATCTGGGGACATGCGACAAGCAACCTCGCTCAGTTCCTGCTTCGTGTCGACAACCAGGGCGACATCTTTGCCGAGGGCGTGGATGAGCTCATTTACGGTCGTCTTTCGAACGTTCTGGCATAAGGGAGAGAGATCAATGGCTTACAAGAGACAAATTGATCGTCTGCCGATCATCCCCGCAGACGCAGACGAATTCAACGTCACCTGCCACTACTGCATCGTGGGTTGTGGCTACAAGGCCTATACGTGGCCGATGAACCGTCAGGGCGGCACGGCCCCGAACCAGAACAAGTTCGGAGTCGACCTCAGCGAACAGCAGTTCATGGAGACGGAGGCATGGTATGCCCCCTCGATGTATAACGTAGTCCGCCAGAACGGCCGCGACGTGCATCTGGTGGTCAAGCCTGATGCCAATTGCGTCGTCAACTCGGGCCTGGGGTCAATCCGCGGAGCACGCATGGCCGAAAACCGGCCATCCAAGGTGACCGGCACACAGCAGCAACGTCTCTCTGATCCGATGGTCTGGCGCAACGGTGTCTGGCAACCGACGTCTTGGGACGATGCACTTGACCTCGTGGCACGGGTGACGGCGAAAGTAGCCGTGGAGGGGTCCGAGGACGACATCGTGGTGTCGATGTTCGACCACGGCGGTTCCGCCGGAGGCTATGAAAACACCTGGGGCACCGGAAAGCTCTACTTCGAGAGCATGAAGATCAAGAACTGCCGGATCCACAACCGCCCAGCCTATAATTCCGAGGTCCATTCCTCACGTGACATGGGCGTGGATGAGTTGAATTACGCCTACGAGGACTACACGCTGACCGACACGATCTTCATGGTCGGCGCGAACTCGATGGAGACCCAGACCAATCTCTACCTGAACCACATGGTCCCGGGCCTTCAGGGTGGCGCGAAGATGATCGTGGTCGATCCGCGCCGCACGCTGACCATCGCCTCGTCCGAACAATATGCCGGGCCGGAAAACGTGCTTCATCTCGCGATTGCTGAAGGCACGGACATGGTCCTGTTCAATGCGCTGCTGACGCACATCGTGGATCAGGGCTGGGTCGATGCCGACTTCATCGCTGCATCGACCTTTCAAGGCGGCGAAGCGGTGGCACAGGATTCCGCCCACCCGGCGGGCCTCGGCAGCCTCGAATACGCAATGCAGACCTGCCGCACCACTCTGGAAGAGGCGGCGGAAATCTGCGGCGTATCAGCGGCTGATATTCAGAAGGCTGCCGAGTGGATTGCCCAGCCCCATGATGATGGCAGCCGCCGCAAATGTGTGACCTGCTACGAAAAAGGCATCATCTGGGGCAACGACAACTACCGCACCATCGGCGCGCTTGTGAATATCGCGCTGGCGACAGGAAATGTGGGCCGGATCGGCGGTGGGGTCTGCCGTCTGGGCGGCCACCAAGAAGGCTACTTCCGTCCGTCCGAGGCGCATGTCGGCCGACCCTCAGAATATGTGGACCAGTTCCTGATCCGAGGGCTTGGCGGCGTGCATCACATCTGGGCCTGCGATCACTACAAGACCACGCTCAACGCGTCCGAGTTCAAGCGGGTCCACAAGCGGCGCTCGGACATGGTCAAGGATGCGATCGACATGGCCGCTGGCGGCACACGCGAGCAGGTGGTCGATGCCATCGTCTCGGCGATCAACGCCGGTGGCCTCTTCGTTGTGGACGTCGACATCATTCACAGCCAGATCGGCCAGAATGCCCATGTCATTTTGCCCGCCTGCGAAGCCAACGAGATGAACCTCACCTCGATGAACGGCGAACGGCGCTTGCGGTTGTCCGAGAAGTACATGGACCCGTTCGGCAACTCCCTGCCCGATGCGCTGATTGCAGCACGGATCGCCCAGCACATGGAACGCGTTCTGCGCGAGATGGGTGAAGATGCCTATGCCGACCAGTTCCAGGGCTACGATTGGGAAACCGAGGAAGACGCCTTCATGGATGGCTACGGCGCCGCTCATACGGCAGTGACCTACGAGCATCTGCGCGCTGCGGGTAACAACGGTGTGCAGGAACCGGTCGTTGGTTACGAGAACGGCCAGCTTGTCGGTACAACGCGCCTTTACACCGATGGCGTGTTCACCCGGCATGGTCGCGAGGACGGCAAGGCGCTGTTCTGTGCGGCGGGCTGGCGAGGCTGGCAGGCACCGGGCAAGGCCCGCGAACAGGCCGCGCACCGGTTCTGGATCAACAACGTTCGTGCCAACATCTTCTGGCAGAACCAGTTCCTCGACCAGGACAACGACTTCGTTCAGGACCGCTATCCGCATCCGTTCGTCGAGATGCATCCCGATGACATGGTCGATCTGGGCCTGAACCCGGGAGATCTGCTCGAGATCATCAACGACAACGGCGTGACGCAGGGCATGGCCTATCCGATGCCGACGCTGAAGCGGAACACCGTAGCGATGGTATTCGGCTCGCCTGCGGGCAGCCAGGGCAATGTGGTGAACCCGGGCGTGAACGAGTTGGTGCTGCCGGATTACAAGCACTGCTGGGGCGACATCCGCAAGATCTCGGATGCGACTGCCCAGACCCGGGGCATCTCGTTCAAGTCCCACGAGATCATGCTCTGATCTGACTACAGCGGCCCGCCCCAGACACTCGGGGCGGGCTTTTTTCCTTTGGGAGGGGGAAAAGCCATGTCGAGTCTTGCGGTCTGTTCAGCAGGCAAATCCGGGCCAACGCTTTCCGTCGACGCTGCACGCCTACGTGCCATCGCTGCGGCCTGCCCAGTTACCGGGCAAGAGATGCTGCCGCTTGATCAAGCGGTCGGTCGCGTGACGGCCACTCCGATCATGGCGGCTCACGCGCTGCCACCCTTCGACAATTCCGCCATGGATGGCTATGCTTTGCGCCTGTCAGATCTGACCGGCGAAGGCCCATGGCACCTGCCCGTGTCTGTCCGCATCGCGGCAGGCGACGCGCGCGCCCTCACCCTTGCGTCCGGCACCGCGGCCCGCATCTTCACCGGCGCGCCGGTGCCATTCGGGGCTGATGCCGTCGTTATGCAGGAACAGGTCTCACGCGACGGAGACAAGATTTCTCTGACGAACGCGCCCCGCTCCGGCCAGAACATCCGTCGCTGCGGTGAGGATGTGGCCGATGGTGCCCAGGCCTTGGCCGCCGGGCTGGCGCTGACCCCGCCCAGGCTGGCGCTGCTGGCGGGTTGTGGTGTCGCGTCCGTCACCGTGCGGCCCCTCCTGCGCGTCGCCATCCTGTCCACCGGCGACGAGTTGTCCGAGCCGGGTAGCGCCCTTGGGCCGGGGCAAATCTATAATTCCAACCGTGTGCTTCTGCGGGCGAAGCTGTCTCGTCTCCCGTGGGTCGAGCTGACCGATCTCGGCATCCTTCCGGACGACCCCGCAAGCATCCGTGTTGCCATCCGCCATGCCGCACAGACCAATGACGTGGTAATTTCCTCGGGCGGCGTATCGGCGGGTGAAGAAGATCACATCCTTGACGCGTTACGTCTCGAGGCCGCCGAGCTTGACGTGCTCAAGGTCGCGATCCGCCCCGGCAAGCCGCTGACCGTCGGTCGGCTTGGTCAGGCGCTGTATTTCGGACTGCCCGGCAACCCTTACGCTGCCGCCATCACCTTTTCCCAGATCGCCAAGCCCGCCTTGCGCCGGGCTGCAGGGCTGACGGAAGAACCGGACACCTGGCTACCCGCCGTCGCAGGCTTCAACTATGTTCGGGCGACGGGACGGCGGGAATATGTGCCCGTCAGGTGGGATTCCCGCGACGCCTTCGGGCGCCCGGTCTTAGTTCGGCTTGGACAGGGTGCCTCAGCCTCGATGTCGCCCATTGCACTGGCCATGGGGATCGCCGTCATCCCTCCGGAAATCGAGGTGGTCAGACCGGGCCAGTCGCTGACTGTCGAGCCATTGTGCGAATGACGGATATACTGGGGCAAATCCTGTCCCGCCGATCCGTCGGGCCACGGCATCTGACCGGACCGGACCTTTCGCCTGAAGAACTTGCAGTCTTGGCGAGTGCTGCGGCCGCAGCGCCCGATCATGGTGGTCTATACCCTTTGCAACTCGTTCATGTCCCCGCCCATCAGCGGGCGGCCTTGGGCGAGATTTTTGCGAATGCGGCACTTGAGGCTGATCCTGCCGCCGATGCTGCGACACTACAATCTGCGCGGGATCGCGCGATGGCGGGGCCGTGTCTTATCGCGATTCTGGCGAGTCTGACGCCAGACCACCCCGTCGTCCCCGTAGAGGAGCAATGGATCAGCGTCGGGGCGGGGTTGCAGAACCTGCTGCTGGCCGCTTTGTCACTCGACCTGCATGCCAAGTGTCGCGTAGCCCTTAATTGGGCTCTGCCTCACTTTGTGTGGCGCAACTATCCTGAAACTGGAAAATTCAGGAGGGATAGTTGTGAGTTCGAAGAAGCACTGGTCGCCGGGCAGCGATGTTGCAGTTCAAAGCGTTGAACGAAGTGAATCCGGCGGGTGGATTGTATCTGGCGTCTTGGCACCCAACGGCATTTGCCCAGACTGTGGATTGCATTCACGCCGACGTCATGGCTGGCGGCGTCGGTGGCTGCAGGATTATCCCGCGCATGGAGACGCGGTAACGGTTGATCTCGCAGTTTGCCGTTGGCGATGTTTGGCGCCTGCTTGCCCGCGCCGGACTTTCTCGGACCAGATCAGCTCGATTGCGCGTCCATTTGCACGTCGTACTTCGCGTGTAGGGGAGATTGTCGGCCATCTTGGGCATGCGACAGGCGGACGGCCTGCGGAGCGGTTGTTGCATCGTTTGGGCCTTGGGGTCAGCGATGACACGGTGCTCAGGCAGCTGAAAAGGTGTGCTCAAGGCACCACCGAGGCGCCGACAATCATCGGGATCGACGATTGGAGCTGGCGGAAATCGCAAACCTACGGCACGATCATCGTGGATCTGGAGCGTCGCGTGGTCATCGACATCCTCGAGGATCGAGATGTCGTCACCTGCACCAACTGGCTAAAGCGACACCCCGAGGTGGAAGTGATCAGCAGAGATCGGTGCGGTCTCTACGCCAAGGCTGCCCGGCAAGGGGCACCGCAGGCAAAGCAGGTCGCCGACCGGTTCCATATCGTGCAAAACCTGCGGCAGGCCATTGAGGAACAGATGAACCTTCACGGCCGTGCCACCGGCAGGGCGCTGCTGTCCGACGCCGACAACATCACCGCAGCCGGAAGCCTTCTGAAGTCCCGCCTTGCGCACAGGACGTCCCGGGAAGAGATTTTCACCACCATCCATGCGCTCCGAAATCAGGGACTTTCCTGCAGCGAGATCGGGCGGCGAACAGGGTTTCCGCGTCGCAGCATCGCGAAATGGCTGCAGTTCGAAACACCACCGGACCGCAGGCGGGCCGCTTTGAAGCCGAGTTCGCCATGGTATTTTGAAGAGTTCCTGAGCCAAAGCTGGAAGGAGGGCATTCGAACTGGCAGCGCCCTTTTCAGTCTGATCCAAGAGCGTGGTTACGAGGGGAGCCAGTCGCATTTGCAGCGGCTGCTGGCGGGTTGGCGCAGAGCCGAACAGCAAGCGAGCGATCCCAAGGTAGAACACAAGATCCTGGAGCCGGTTCGGGACCCGGAAACGGGGCACGCGATCTCCCCGGTCATCGCGGCCGCGCTGTGCATCAAACCGCGCGGCAAGCTCACCTCGGATCAGGCGCGTAAAGTCGATGCGCTCAAGACCCGCTCTCCCGCCTTCGTATCGATGCGCAGCCTCGCCATGCGGTTCAATGGTATCCTGCGCGGCCGCGTGGCAGACCCGCTCCCTGCATGGATCGACGACGCGATCGAAACCGACCTGGCGCCCATCGTGCGCTTTGCCCGCACAGTGAACCGGGACTACGAAGCCGTCAAAAACGCCATCGAGATGCCCTGGAGCAACGGCCAAGCAGAAGGTCAGATCAATCGCCTGAAGACCCTCAAACGCGCCATGTACGGCCGAGCCGGTCCAGAATTGTTGCGGGCGAGAATGCTACCGTTCCACCACACAGATTGAGGCAGAGCCCCTTTAGTGGCTGTGTCGCAAACTTTGAAAAAAGTTAAAGCCGCCCCCGACAAGGCACGCTTATCCTGCCAGTTGGGTAAATTGCTGAATGCAGGAAGCCGTATCGCCAGAGAGTTGTTTCTTTCGGATCATGTTGGCTTCCTCTATCCCATCCAATGTGGCTTCAGCCGATCTGAAAGGCTTAATCCCGCACATGTTCCGCACGCACCGTTTGATGATTCTGTGATCCTGTTCAAATATTTGGACTTGATCGACTGTACTTTGGCTGGACAACCGAACCGCTCCAAGCTTCAGTTCATTTCTCAAAAAGAAACATCCACTTACCGTGCACGCGATTATAGGCTGAGTTCATGCGCCATGAACTCAGCGTTGGACACGTTTTTGGTTGTGCACGAACTGCGGCGATCGGCGAGTCTTTCACAACCCACCTACTCAATGTGACATGGCCAACTCGCACACAGCGCTCAACCATGATCTCTTCCAAGTCGCGACAAGAAGCCTTGTACCGCAGGTAGAAGTCAACGGTGGGCAAAACCGCTTCCTTGGGATAATGACAGCCTTTAAAGGAAATCATGAGCTGGCTTTCGACTTGATACGACCGACCGTCATTCACTCGTTAATTCAGAAAGCGTCAATGGCCGAAAGTTTGCAAAGGAACCTTGCAGGTATCCATCTGGCGCGCCGCCCGTCTTGAAACACCCACATAGAACAGGATCACCTGATGAAAGTCACAACAGCCGAATTTCCCGATGAAACAGACCGCTATGAGGCCGCGCTTGTAGGTATTGCGCAGCACGTTGCGGCCGAGAAGCCGGATTTGGTCGTTCTGTCCGAGATGCCGTTCACCCCGTGGATTTTCTGCGTTGATGAGTTTGATGCCGGACAGTGGGAGAAGGCAGTTGAAGCTCATGCCATTTGGCTTGAGCGTTTCGCAAAAGACGTAAGCGCTTCGCTGATCACGTCTCGTCCGGTCAATGTGGATGGAAAACGGTTGAATCAGGCCATCTATCTTGATGATCAGGGCCAGATTCACCCCCTGCGCAGCAAGTATTATCTGCCCGACGACTACCCGGCAGTTGAAGCGCCCTGGTTTGATCGCGGGGATGCGCCCGGTGAGGTGTTTGACCTGGGCGGGCGCCAAATCGGCGTACAGCTGTGCAGTGAGCTGATGTACGCAGAAACCCCACGCAAGCTGGGCCAAAACGGGGCAGAGATTATCGTTCAGTCGCGCGCGACTGGGGACGCACCACGCTGGCGGGCGGCTTCGATCCTGGGCGCGGGCACGTCGGGGGCCTTTGTGATCGGGGCAAACCGCCGCTCGGTCGCGCGGGATTGGTTCACCGGCGGCAGTTGGGTGTATTCACCCCAGGGTGATCTGTTGGCGGAAACGTCGGCGGACCGGCCTGTTGTCTCGGTCGAGATTGATCTTTCTCGTGCGAAAGCCGCCAAGCAGGATTACCCTGTGACGATGATCAACCGTTACGGCGAATAAGGATAGGACTACGCAATGACACGGAAACCCGATCTCGCGGCCCTTTTCGGTGCGACCGAAGCCACGACCTTTCTGGGCCTCGAAAAATGCGACGACCTGGCAGCGATTGATGCCTCATCCGCCTTTATCGGCGCGCCCTGTGCTACGCCCTATGGCTCTGTCGGGGCTTACGCCCAGAATGGGCCTGCGTCATTGCGCAAGGCTATTGCCTCATTGACGGCCAACATTGATCGGCACAATTTCGATCTGGGCGGGCCGACGTTTCCCGAAGGCTGCCGCCGCGCTGTAGATTGTGGTGATCTGCCCTGGAGCGACAGCGATTTTGCCACCAATCGGCAAACCATTCGAGATGCCATTTCCACCATTGCGGGGCGAGGTACGGTGCCCATTCTGATCGGGGGCGACGACTCGGTGCCTATCCCGATGCTGGACGCTATGGGGGACACGGGAAAATCCTATACCGTTTTGCAAATTGATGCGCATATTGACTGGCGCGACAGTCACATGGGCGAAACCTACGGGTTGTCCTCTACCATGCGTCGGGCCTCTGAGATGGATCATATTCGCAAGATCATTCAGGTGGGTGCACGTGGCATCGGATCAGGTCACTCATCGGATTTTGACGATGCGGTTGCCTGGGGCGCCAAGTTTTTCACAGGGCCGGACATCCATCGCAACGGGCTGCAGCCCGCGATGGATCAGATTGATCCTGGTGCCGAGGTGATCTTATGCATCGACATTGACGCGCTTGACCCGTCCATTGCCCCCAACACCATCGGCCGCGCTCCGGGTGGGCTGGGCTACTATCAGGTCCTGGAGTTGATCGCAGCCGTCGCTGATCGCGGCCGCATTGCGGCGGTGGATTTTGTGGAGATTATGCCAGAGGTCGATATCGACGGGATTGGTGCGTTGACGGTGTCCCGGCTGGTGGCCGCAACAATGGGGATGATTGCGCGGCAGGAAAGCTAGAACTGCGTCTGCGTTTATTAGTATGACCAATAGGACGTTTCCCGCACAGCAGACAATGCGTCTGGCGTTAATGTTGGCGCCTCAATTCTGAATGACGACGTCGTCCCGGCGTTGTCCAAATGAGCACTGGCGCGTGGTTTCTGCCTGACAAATCTGATCCGACGAAATGCCTGAACGGTAACCCGAATGTCCTGACGTGCGACAAAGGAACCTCACAACTTGCGCAAGGCCCAACGGCGCATACCTGTCTGGTATCCTTGCGCAAATGTTAACGGGTTGGGCAGCGCGAGTTCGCCTCGGACTTTCGGGCGCGTCACGATTTGAGCTTGGCGGGAAACTCAGATTGAACGCCCTTCTTTTTAGATGAGTTCGAGGGGCCTAGGCCGCTTTCGTATTGCTTGAACACGTCTTTAGCGGTTTTCACCAATGCGTCCACCGCCGAGCTGCGGATTTTCTTGCCAGAATAACAGGCCGCGTATTTATAGGACAATCTGGGTCGAAATGGTCGAATGGCGACGCCATTTGCCGCCCAAAACGGTGCGGAAAACGGTTCCAGAATCGCAATACCAAGCCCCCGCAAAACCATGGCATAGGCATTGCCGGAATTCTGCGTCTGAAATTGCTGCCGGGTATCAATCGACTGAAACAGGTCCTCGTGCTTGTCAAAACCGCGATTGGTGTCATCCAACAGGGCAATAACATTTTCCCCATTCAGATCGTCTGCTGTCACAATGGTCCGCGCCGTCAAATGATGGTCCGGCGGCAAAGCGCAGACGTAATCCACTTTGGCCAGCGTAATCTGTTCTACTCCGGGCTGATCACCAAGTTGATTGCCGATGCAGATGTCGACGCTCGGGTCGCGTGCAAGGTTGAAATAGGTGGGAATATCGGCCGTGATCAGCTGTGCCTTGATGTCCGGATAGTTGAGCGCAAACCGGGCCAGCGTTTCGGGGACCACGCTTGCAGACAGCGCAGGAAGCGAGACAATTTTCAACTCTTTTTCCCGGTTGCGGGAAATATCATCGGCTGCGTGCCGAAGCTGTACAAAGGCGGAAAAGACATCGTCCAGACGCTGATAGAACTCCATCCCCTCGGGCGTGGGTACAACACGCCCCTTGCGTCTGAGGAACAGCGGAAAATTAAGAGAGTGTTCAAGATCAGCCAACATTCGGCTGACGGTCGGCTGCGTCATGTTGAGGGATCTTGCCGCCGCAGACAGCGTCCCATTCAGGATCGTTGCGCGGAAGACCTCTAACTGACGCATGCGCATGTGTTTTTTCCTATATGCCTTTTTTGTATAACTTTATACTTCATTATCCATTGAATCAACAAATATGCGCTTGATATTGTCTCCGGAAACAAGCGGACTTTAAAATGAGAACAATCGAAATCCTGTCTGAGCTGGTGCGGTTTAACTCGGTGAGCGACCGGTCGAACCTGGAAATCCTGGGCTGGATACAGGACTATCTGGATCAACATGGAATCCGCTACTGGACCGTGTTTGACGCCAAACAGCAGAAAGCCAATCTGGTTGCGTCTGTCGGTCCGGATGTTGCCGGCGGGGTTGTTCTAAGCGGTCATACAGACGTTGTGCCGGTGGCCGATCAGGATTGGAACACGGATCCGTTCAGGCTTCATCAGCAGGATGGCAGGCTCTATGGGCGGGGCACTTGCGATATGAAAGGATTTGTCGCGTCCTGCCTGGCCGCTGTTCCGCAAATGAAAGAAGCGGGTATGCAGCGTCCGATCCATCTGGCACTTTCTTATGATGAGGAAGTCGGCTGTTTGGGCGCGCCGGACATGATCCGGGAAATGGTTAAGAAACTACCACCCATTGACGCGGTCATCGTCGGCGAGCCGACGCAAATGGAAACCGTTGCTCAACACAAGGGTTCGGTTGGCGCGATTGCCCGGTTCAGAGGGAAAAGCGCCCATTCCAGCAAACCATCTCTGGGCGTCAGCGCTATTACATATGCATCCCGGTTCATGGAGGGCGCGAACGCCTATGCAGACCGGTTGGAGGCCAAACGGGGTCAGGATTTCGGTCTGAACCCCGGTTATACAACGATCAACATGGGCACCATTTCGGGTGGAACGGCGACGAATATCGTTGCCGAAGAATGTCGCATCGACATGTCTGTCCGCTTTATGCCGGATGAGACTGCGGCGGATCACTTGAATGCACTTCAGACGCTTGTTGCAGAACAGCTGCACGATATGCGCGAGAAGTTTGACGGCAGTCAGGCTGAACTGGTGAAGACGCATGAAATTCCACCGCTCCGGCCCGAGGAAGACGGCAATGCCGTTCGTTTGTGTAACGCGTTGTCCGGCCGGAACATTGCCAAAAGTGTAAGCTATGGCACCGAAGCCGGTCAGTTTCAGGAGGCCGGGTATTCGACGGCGATCCTGGGTCCGGGATGTATCGACCAAGCTCATATGCCCAACGAATTTATCGAGGTGGATCAACTGCGGCAGCAAGATGAGTTTTTGAACCGCCTTATCGAAACGATGAAGACATGACGGTGGCGTCAAACAAAACCAACAGAAACCGGAGGAAAAAATGAATAAATGGATCGCAAGTGTTTCGCTTTCGCTCGTGATGGGGGCCGCCGCACAAGCCGAGCCCGTCACCTTGAAATTTGCCCATTTCTGGCCGACGACAGCCGCGGCTCATACTGATTTTGCGACCGACTGGACAAATCAGGTTACCGAATGTTCCAACGGCGATATTCAGTTCGAATTTCACACCGGCGGTTCGCAGCTTGGGAAAATAACCAAGCTGGAAGAGTTCACCAGAGCGGGGCTTGTCGATATCGCTCATGGCCTCAATCATGTTCCGCGCGGGCGGTTTCCACACGCGACTGTCATGGATACGCCATTGCTAGGCCGCAGTGCGTATGCGAACTCGAAGATGCTGTGGACACTCTATGAAGAAGGGCTGATTTCAGCGCCGTATGAAGGTCTTCAGGTGTTGGCTATTCATTCTCACAATGCATCCATCCTTCACACAAACGACTCCAAACAAATTCGCGTGCCCGAAGACATGGAAGGGCTTCGCTTTCGATCGGCATCCGAGTCGACCGGTTTGGCGCTAGAAGCGCTTGGCGCGGTTCCGGTTGGTTTGCCGGCCACCGAAACATACGAAGCGTTGGCCAAAGGAACAGCCGCTGGCACCTTCTTCCCTTGGGAAGCCGTGTTTGCATTCAAAATCGCCGAAGTTCTAGACTACCACACCGAGGTTCCGCTGATCGCGAGCTCTTTCTTCTTCGCCATGAACGAAAACAAGTATAATTCACTGTCTGAAGAACACCGCGCCTGTATTGATCAGGCCTCCTATGCCCCTCTGGTCGATCGGTTTGGAACCTATTGGGATGAGTGGGACAGACCCGGCCGCGATCTGGCAATCAAGGGCGGCAACGAAATCGTGACCATTTCCGAGAGCGAGATGGCATTGTGGGAAGAAGCGCTGGAGCCGGTGATCGGCACCTACTTGGCGAGCCTGAAAGAACAGGGTGTCGAAAATATTGACGACATCTACGCCCGCGCCAAGGATTTGGTCACCGAGTATCAGGCCGAGTACGAAAACCGGGCACAGTAACAAACGACGGTTCGTTCGCCATCTTTCCGGCAAGCCGCGCGTTCGGGAGGCGCACCCGCAGTCACAGAACGTCTGCACGGTGCATTTTCCGAACGCCGCCCGCTTATTCAAACAGAAAGTCGAAACTATGACTCTCTTCCGCAGCAGCCTGAAATTTCTTGCTTTGATGGGTACCCTGGCCTTTGGATTGGCGGGTCTTATCACTGTGACTGATATTCTTCTTCGGATATTCAGCAATACAGGCGTCAACGGCGTGGTTGACTACGTACAACTGTTTGTCGTCAGTGGGGCATTTCTTGGTATGCCTTACACGTTTTTCGAACAAAAACATGTGCGCGTCGAACTGGTGCTCGACCTGCTGCGGGCAAAGTGGCGACGGCGTCTTTGGATCGTCACGATACTCATTACCCTTGCCGTAGTTTGCGGCCTGTCCTGGTACAGTTGGAAAGGGATGCTGGGTGTCGTCGACCGCGGTGATATTTCGATGAACATAGCACTTCCGATGTGGCTTTATTGGCTGCCAATGGTTCTGGGGCTTGTTCTTTCCTGCGTCGCCCTCGTCGTCTTGCTGCTCAAGCCGCTCCTTCGCGGTTCCACAAATACAAATGAAAGCCTCCCACAATGACAGAGCCTCAAGTCATCGGCATCCTGGGATTTGTCTGCGCGCTCGTGCTGACGCTGCTAGGTGTTTCCGTAAGCATCTCGATGGCTGCGGTGGGCATCGTCGGCTTTGCGATCATGAACGGTTGGTTCGCCGCCGGGTTCGTGATGAGCTCCGCCCCTTTCGAAGCCGTTTTTCCATATGGTCTATCCGTGGTGCCGCTGTTCATAGCAATGGGTGTGTTCGCGGCACATGCCGGACTGTCCAGAAGCCTGTTCGACGCAGTCAATCTGCTGGTTGGCCGTTTCCGCGGCGGGCTTGCCATCGCCACGATTGGAACGTGCGCCATTTTTGGCGCGATCTGTGGTTCATCACTTGCAACGGCGGCGACCATGGGCCGAATTGCGGTTCCCGAGATGCTCAGGGCGGGCTATGCCAAGGGAATAAGCGCGGCGACAGTTGCCGCCGCCGGAACACTCGGGGTCCTTATTCCGCCCTCTGTCACATTGGTCATCTATGCGCTGTTGACCGAGACATCCATTGGTCAGCTTTTTGCCGGGGCGCTGTTGCCGGGTTTGTTGGCAACCGTGCTTTATGTCGGCGCTGTCCTGATCATGATCCGGTCAAAGCCCGATCTTGTCGCGCGCCCATCTGAGGCCGAAGCTCTTGATGGTGTCACAGCCTTCAAAGCCGTGCTTCCGGTCATTGGTCTGTTCGTCCTTGTCATTGGCGGTCTTTATGCCGGGTTCTTTTCCCCGACCGAGGCTGCGGCCGTCGGTGCGATTGGTGCATTTCTTCTGTCTTTGATGATGGGAATTACCCGGTCCGGCCTGATTGCTGCCGCGCTTGAGACAGCCCACACATCGGCCATGATCTTCATGATTTTGATCGGGGCGGCATTGTTCAATTTCTTCCTCGAAGGAACCGGGCTGACTCACTTTCTGGCGTCTTGGGTTGATGGCTCGACCCTACCGCCGGTGGTCATCATGATGATAATCCTGCTGTTCTATGTCATCCTTGGTTGCTTCATGGATGCGCTTTCGATGATCCTGCTGACAATACCAATCGTCTTTCCGATTGTGTTGTCTCTGGGATATGACGCGGTTTGGTTCGGGATCGTCATTGTATCGGTGGTCGAGATCGGATTGATCACACCGCCCATAGGAATGAACCTGTTCATCATCCAGAATGTAGCAGGCGGCGAAATCCGGCAGTCTGACATCATGCGGGGTATCCTTCCCTTCATCCTCGCAGACGTCCTGAGGCTGGTCATTCTCCTGGCCTTTCCGATGATCGCGCTTTACCTGCCGCTTCTTATGCGGGGAGGTTAGCAGGTTCCGTCGCAAAATTTTTGGATGGCAGAGCATCAATGGAATTAGAGGCCGGGTGTCCCTACTCGTTGGGTGAACTGCTGAACCGGATCGAGTCCTGGCGTGAATTGTCCTTTGCGGATCATGTTGATCAATTCCATGCCTGCCAGGACAGATGCAGTTGATCCGATGGCGGAGTTTCGAGAGGAGGCACAGCCAATATTTTTCCCAATCCAACGGTCCGGCAGCGGGCTGTTCTCAACCGCTTGGGCGGGGCACAGTCAAGGCCGTGTTAGTTCGTGTCGTCCAATGCGATCACGCGTTCAACTGCCACGTCTCCACCAAATTCAGCGCTGATGGTCAGCGTTTTGCCTGCTGAACCGACGAAATTAAACCCGATGGATTTTCCACAAACGCTGTTGCTCTCTCCTAACATGTCAAAGAGTAAAGTTTCATCAATCATCGCGTAAACACGGCAGGTGCCTTCGCTTTGGTTAGTCAACGCCTGCATATCTGTCGGCATTGCAAATTCTAAGCGCGCGCTGCGCATTCCACCTGTCGGTGTATCCAAATCCAGGAAGGATACTGAAATTTCGGCGGCTCCGGTTTCCGAAGGGCTGCCTTTCAAGTTGCGGCAAACTTGAGAAGACTCGATGTATCGCCCCGCTGCGAAATGAGAACCATCTGCCACCGTAGCCACCGCCCGAACAGGCGAGAATTTTTCAAGGCAGACCTGTCCCAGCAGATCAATTCGCCCCATATTCGGACCAAGCTTAAACTCGGCAACCAGCGGCTGCACGTTGTTGTCGATGAGAATCCTCAGCCGTTCAATTTGGTGATCATCCTGTTCGGATTGGCGAAAAAAGAACGAGGTGTCTGAGAGGGCGGGCACGTCTTGCTCGACACCGAAAGCAAAGATCTCGCTGCCATCCTTTGGGGTTGCGCCTTCTAGGTACGCCATTGAAAACGCAGGGTTCCAGGGCTCGCTCGCCGAAGAGGAAGGGGCGTCTTTCATATAGCTCGGCACCACATTCGGCATGCCGCCGGGTTTTGCCGCCAATGGCAGCGATGCCAATACAAATGCAAGCCCAAACCGGGGAATTAGACGAGACATGACGGCAGACTCCTGATGTGGGGCGTTACGTTCGGATGGTGACCTTGTTACCAGACATGCCCTCGCATTATTACCTAGCCAATCATCGGTAGAGCGATTTCTGTGATTGATATTGGATTAGCCTATAGCTCCGGAAAAAGCGCTCACAACGCTTAACGCCCGACGTTCTCATCTTCGTCATACCCTGGACAGCCCGACAGACGGGTCGAACCCAATCAGCACCGGAAAGGTGATCCCATACAGCGCCGTTACCAACAGGAACGCATACACCTGCAGGATCGAGACAACCGTGCTGGCCATCATCTTGCAAAAGATCAGCGAATAGCGTGGGATCGGGCTGGTAAGCAGAATCTTGAGCGAGCCCAGTTCGCGGTCAAAAACCAGCCCAAAGGCGGATTGCATGCTGGGCGATCTCGGCTCGGCGCGACCGACAGGTCATGCCCCCCAAGATGGATGCGCCCGGACCGGGCCATAAGCAACCGCCACAACAGCAAAAACAGCCTCGATTTCCCTGCGCCATTCGGCCCTAGCAAGGCGCGGAACGTCCCCTCCGGAACCGAAAGCGAAAGCGAAAAATTATCGAGGGTCGTTTTGGCACCATAGTTGAAATTCAGCCCCTCGACCGTCAGCACATCTTTCATTCGATCTTGATCTTCACCGTCTGCAGCTCATTCCCTGGAACACCCAGAGTATAAGTGCCCGGCTTGACGGCAAGAAAGCTGATTTCGGCGCTACCTGCCTCGTCAAACTCTAGACTATCGACGCCCAGAGGACGCAGTTCGATACCCTCGATGACGATCTCGTCGATCCAGATCGCCCGAAAAAACCCGGCGCCGTGCAGGGCCAGTTCCTGACTGCCATCGGCGGTGATCTCCAGCTCGTAATGCTTGCCCGACTGCAGGGTAATCTCGCTCCCGGCCTCCAGCAGAGGCATGCCGGCAGACAGGATCATTCCCGGGATCTCACCCGCGTTCTGCCGCGACAGGATCCCCGCCGCACCGAACCCGGCATCATCGTTATCATCATCCGCCCAGGCCGTGACAGCCATGCACATCATCAACGCTGCGGTAATTGCGGTTTTCATCGTCTTGCTCCCTGTATGAATTCAGTTCGTTTCCCGCAGGGCCGCGCCCCAGGGAAACCGGCCAACCTTGATCGTTTTGATCGGTTTCAGGCTGGCCACGTCGATCACGGTTACATCGCCCGACACGCCATTGGTCGAAAAGATCAGGCTGTCGTCACGATTGAACGCCAGATGCCACACCCGGCGCCCCACAAGGATGTAGTCGAGTACCTCAAAAGTTGCGGCGTCAACCACAGCCACATGGTTCGCCGGACCCAGCGCGACAAACACAAGGCTGCCGTCCTGCGTCATTTCAAACCCGACAGGCTGAATGCGGTCAGCATGAATGCCCGGAATCTCAAAGCTGATTTTGGCAAGCTCGCCCTGCGTGGCAGTGTCAAAAATGATGATTGTTCCACCAATTTCGGAACTAACCCACAACCGGCTACCGTCCGGTGTGAATTCAGCATGTCTGGGGCGTTGATCGACCAGCGTGTTGGCAAAGATCACCTGCGCCTCGGTGTCGATCCAATGCGCCATGTTTGTGGTTTCCGAGGTGGTAATCGCTATTTTGCCATCGGGCGATACTGCCATGCCTTCGGGTTCGATCCCCACATTGATCTCGGCGATCACGCTTTGCGTTTCGGTATCCACTACGGTGGTGATGGCGTCGTCTTCGTTGGCAATATAAAGATGGCGGTTGTCCGGGTGCAGCACAAATTGCTCAGGGTCATCACCCGAGGGCAATTCGCGCAGGATGTCTCCGCTGTCGGGGTCAATCACCTGAACCGTATCGCTGTCCGAGGCGCACAGGTATAAAACCGAATGGTCTTTAGAAAAGGTAATGCCGCGTGGTCTTTCACCAACCTGCACGGTACGAACCACTTCCAAAGTCTCCACGTCAATCACCGAGATTGTGTCATCCTTTTCATTCGACACCCAGATCTCGTCACTCTGGGCCTTGCCAGCCAGCGACAAGCCCATCAGTGCGGCCAGCAAAAGTGGTCGTTGCATCCATTGCTCCTATTCAAATTCCATGCATTGGGTCTCGCCCCGGTCCAATCCCAATGTGTCAAGTTCGCTGAACTGGTGCAGAAACCCCTCCAGTGGAGCCAAGGCCACTATCGCCTCGGGGTGGGTCAGCGGGATCGGTTGCCGCATCTGCCCGTTCCAGGACCGAAAGGACAGCCCGCGCCCCTTGAAACCAGCCAGGTTAAATTCGTCTGAAAGAAGGTATGTCCGTACGTCGCCGACCTGCACCGATTGCGACCGGGTGACCGCCTCGCCGACCGATCGAATTGCCAGCCAAGTCGCATAGTCGATCGGGCGCATGGCCCGTCCTTCGGCCTCTTGAACCACATACTCCAGTAATTCGTATTTCTGGTTCAGGAACTGTCCCGTCGTATTGTTATCTGCAATGCCTAATCTGGCACCCGCCAGACCTTCGTCGGAGGGAATTTCGTCCAGGTTCGAAAGTGTCGGAGGCCGATCCCGCACCAGCTCGATATAGGCTAAAACAATTTTGCTTTCTGCGGCCATTGCCGTGCCGCAGAAGAACATCAGCCCCATGGTAGCAGCGGCCAAGAATCCTGCCGCGATGCGCACAGAAGAGGCGGCAGTATTTATCAGAAACCTCGTCATGAGCCTATCTGATCTCGCGCAACATTTTCATCGTCATCAACGGCGCGATTTCAGCCGACTTCGGCGCACTGTAGTGTAACCCTTCAGCTTCGGCCAAGGCCTCGATTGTGCCGTCCTCCAGCAGTGTATCCAGGATGTCATTGACCCGTTGCAGTAGCGCGGCGTTCTCAGCCAGGGCCGCGATCCCGATGTCAAAGCCGATGGGATGACGCCAGCCTGCGAGTTTCAGACGGCTGATGGGGTTCTGTTTCAGATGCGCGTCGTAATCAGCCACATCAACAATGGCAATGTCGGCTTTGCCAGCCTCCAGTTCCCACAGGAATTTCTTGCCCGGCGTAAAGGTGACTGAACCTGCACGGGTTTCTTCCGGGGCTTGCATATGCACTATGACCCCTGACAGTGTGGTGCTTTGTATCGCCAGCCGACGATCGCCCAGACTTTGCAGGTCTTGCGGCTCAGGGGTGCCCTCTGAAAAAACTAAACCAATTTCCGTTCTGTAATAGGGATGACTAACGGCGACATCCTGTAACTTGACCAGCGGCGTTTTCTTTGTTCGGCGGTGTCCCGTTTCCGGGTCCTGCTCTTCATGCAGGCCAACCCATCTCGGCAAAAGCCCATGCGGTTCGCTGGGTGCCCCGACTGCGTTTTCATACAGAGGATGTGCCGGGACCAGATCACACAGTCCATAGGACAACATGGCGTAGGTGGTCTCGGTCGCGTTCACTTCCTTGTCTATGTCAACCTCGAACCAGACAGGGTCCAGTTCGAGGTTCAGCCGATCCGCGATAGCTTGGCTGATGCGGTAGTCGAAACCGCTGCCACCGTTTGCGCGAAGCCCAGACATAACGCCGGAATTCCGCGCCAGACACACGGTCAAAATTCCTTCAGCCGTCAGCTTTATTTTTTTTTTGATCCGCGCTGGCGTCCGACTTTTGCACATCAGAAAGCAAGGGATCTTTGCCACCGCGCGTCACAACGTATCGCCACAGCGCGTCCAGTTCGCCTTCTTCCAGCAGATCAGCCCAAGCGGGCATCGCCCCCTTGCCGTTGTTGACGCTGTTGTAAAACCGGTCCTGCTGCTCTTTGGGGAACTTTCTTAGGTCGTAGGTTGAGGTGCCTGCATTCACCATGTCAACGCCATGGCATTTAGAACACAGGCTTTTGTAGGCCTTCTTTCCTTTGGTCAGAAGCGGGTCGTCGCTTTCACCGGCAAACAATGGCGCTCCGACGAGCGCCATCATTGCTACCGTAAATGGCAGTGTCTTCATTACGAGTCGCTCCCTGGCAACGCAAAGGTCCATACGCTGCCTCCGGCTGAGACGTTGGACAGGCGCTCGTCACCACCCCAGATGGCGTAAACGCCACCCAGACCGTTAACGACGGTCACATACTGTTTCCCGTCCATCTCCCAGGTCATTGGCTGGCCGATGATGCCTGAGCCGGTGTTAAACTCCCACAGCTTGTCACCAGTCTCGGCGTTAAACGCCTCGAACTCGCCGGTCAGACTGCCAGTAAACACCAGATTGCCGCCCGTCGACATGACACCGGAATATCGTGGGATATCGGTTGGGCTGGACCACTTGAGATCACCGGTCATCGGGTCAATCGCACGCAGTTCGCCGCGGTGGTCTTCGGGGTAGTCCCAAGCCAATTCTATCGCCAGATAGAAGGTTCCCGCCCGATATTCTGGCTCAATCGCCTTCATCGTTGCACCATAGCGGTTGGTGTTGATGAAAACCGTATTGCTGTCGGGGCTATAGGACATGGGCGACCAGTTCTTACCACCATAGGGGCCCGGCCAGAGGTTATATTCCTCGCCGGAGACGGCCTTATGATAGACTTCGGTCAGAACCGGCCGACCTGTTTCCAAGTCGATTTTCTCAGCCCAGTTGATGTCTTCGACAAAGCCGTTGGCGGCCAGGAGTTCGCCATTGGTCCTGTCCAGCACGTAGAAGAACCCGTTGCGGTTGGCTTGCATGACAACCTTTTTGCCGTCGATCTCGGCAAGAACCAGCTCGTTTACACCATCATAGTCGAACGGGTCGTTCGGAGTGAACTGATAGTGCCACTTGATATCGCCGGTTTTGGGGTTCAGGGCCAGCAGGCTCGTGACATAGAGGTTATCTCCGGGGCGGACCATCGCGTTCCAAGGGCCAGCGTTTCCGGTGCCCCAATAGACCGTATCCAGTTCTGGATCATAGGTTCCGGTCAACCAAGCCGAGCCGCCGCCCTTCTGCCACGCGTCGCCCTCGGGCCAAGTATCGCCACCAGGCTCACCCGGAGCCGCGATGGTGTGGCGGCGCCACAAGCGTTCACCGGTCTGTGCATCATAGCCGTCGATAAAGCCGCGCGTACCATATTCGGCTCCAGAAGAGCCGACAATCACAACACCGTTCACGACCAGCGGCGCAACGGTAAAAGAATAGCCCGGCTTGTAATCTGCTGCTTTTGTGCGCCAGATTTCCTCGCCATTTTCCGGGTTCAGCGCGATCACATGCGCATCTAGTGTTGTGCGGAATAGCTTGTCATCATAAAGCGCGGCGCCGCGATTGAGTATGCCGCAACAGGCCACGCGAGGGGTCTCGGCAGGATATTCGATTTCTGCCTTCCACAGTTGTTTGCCGGTTTTTGCGTCCAGTGCAATCGTTGCCTTGTGCGTGGTCACATACATGACCCCGTTGCGGATCAGCGGAAAGTTTTCCTGCCCGCGCGTATCGGCCAGGCTGTAGGCCCAGACCGGCGTCAGGGACGAAACATTGTCCACGTTGATCTGGTCCAGCGGGCTAAAGCGTTTCTGGTCCTGGCCCATCCCGTAAGTCAGGACATCGCCGGGTGTCGCCGTATCATTTGCCAGTTCCTCCGCAGTTTGGGCCCAGACCCCTCCTGCAAAGCTGACGGTTAAGGCACCGGCCAACAGCATGCGTTTCATGTTACTTTTCCTCCGATTTCAATTAGTTGTGCAGCACCCCAATTTTCCAACTTCGATCGTCGGTGGGGTGCTTGCCTTATGCGTTTGGTCCCATTGGGATGTGCCGGTTGCGCTTTCCGGTTGCGTGAAACAATCCATTGGCAATGGCAGGCGATATCGGCGGCATGCAAGGTTCGCCTACACCTGTCGGCGGCTCCGAGAACGGGTGCTCGACAAGGATTGTCGTCACGACGGGGAAGTTGGGCGATCGCACGACATCGTAATCGTTGTAGTTAGTTTGATCGACCGCACCGTCGGTGAATGTGATCCCCGAATGCAGCGCGTTGGACATACCCTGGATGACTGCACCCTGGATTTGGCTTTCTACCCGTTCGGGATTGGCGACGAAGCCCGCATCCAGTACCACGTGCACTTCGGGGACACGAATTTCACCATCTACAACCGTGACCCTTGCCGCCGCGCCGCAATAGCTGACAAAGCTGCGATGTGCGGCCAGTCCGATCCCTTCACCTTCGGGCAATGGCTTTCCGTAGCCGATCGAATCCGCTGCTTGTTCTAGACAGTTCAACAGCCGTCCGGTTTTTATTTCGAACCCTTTTACCGGCTCGCCGTAGTTGAACCACCCGTCCGGCAGACCCTCGGCCGCCGGATCGAGCGTGCGTGGTGCCCCGATCAGTTCTTTCCACATGGTCAGTTCATCCTTGCCCAATTCACTGGCAAGTTCGGATACGAAAGACCCGATGGCCCAGGCGCGTGGGTTATTGGACACCGAGCGGAACCAGCCCAAACGGGTATGCGCCATGGCCTGTCCGTTCTCGCAACTGATGTTGGCAATATCAAAGGGCACGTCGATCAGCCCCATGCCCGGCTCGATCCCGAACTGCTGGTATCCGGTATCCGGTGCAAAGGTCGTCATCAGTGAAGGTGCGACCGAGTTATGCCGCCAGCCGGTCACCTTGTTGCTCTCATCCACCGAAACCTCAATCCGTTCGGCCGAAACGGTATGATAAAACGAGTGACGGATGTCATCTTCACGTGTCCATTGCATGCGTACAGGCACACCGGCCATTTTACTCAGCAATGCAGCTTCGGTGGCAAAATCGGCTTTGGATTTGCGGCCAAAGCCACCGCCCAGCAAGGTGACATTGACCCGGACATCCGTCGCTTCCATACCCATAGCGGCTGCCAGATCGTCGCGGGCCTGCTGTGGGTGCTGAACGGGAGCCCAGACTTCCAATTTGTTATCGGAAAAATTGGCCAAAGCCACCGGTGGCTCCATCGGGATGTGGGCGACATGGTCCTGGCTATAGGTCTGCCCGACGATTTTAGCAGCGTTTGCGAATGCACTTTCCTGATCGCCCTTGGTTCGTAGAACGGTACCTTTCTCCAGCGCCGTGGCCTTCATCTCGTCCATGTAGCTATTTGTATTGTAGCCACCGTGCGGACCATCGTCCCATTCGACCTGAAGCGCATCTCTGGCGTCAAGCGCGGCCCAGGTGTTGTCTGCAACAACAGCTACTCCACCCAAAGGCGCAAACCCTGCGGGTGGAATGGAATGCGGCAACTCGTAAACTCCAACGACGCCGGGTCTCGCCGCCACCTCTTCGCCGTTGTGCGACACTATCTTACCACCGACCACCGGTGGTCGCAGTGCCACTGCCACCTTCATTCCAGGCAACGAGACATCCGCTCCGTAGACCGCTGCTCCAGTGGTGATGTCTTTCAGATCCACAATCTGGACTTCACCTTTGCCGATATATCTGAACTGGTCCTCAGACTTATATTGTATGTCCTCGTGCGCAGGCACCGGAACTTCCATTGCGGCTTCGGCCAACTCGCCAAAGTCGGCGGAATTGCTACCCGATCTGGCTTTGTGGTTCTCGATCACCACAGCAGAGGGATCGACGCCCCATTTTTCAGCCGCCGCCGTCTGCAGCATATGGCGAATTGAGCCGCCGATCTTGCGCGCAGCCTGGATGTTGTGGCGCAAGGACCGCGACCCGTCGGTATTTTGGTTGCCGTAGCGGGCTTCGTCGCCTTCCGCTTGCACGATCTTTACGCGGCTCCAGTCGGCCTCCATCTCATCGGCCATCACCATCGGGATCGAGGTACGCGCGCCCTGTCCCATTTCTGATCGATGTGCGACCAGAGTGACGGTGCCGTCGGTGTCAATGCTGACAAAGATCAGCGGGTCTTCAACCGCGCCGCCCGGCATTTCAGATCCGCCGTGCTCCCATTTGGTAAAGGCGTGACCTTTCGTGGCAAAAGCTGCCAAGGTAAAAACAGCAGTGCCCCCCAAGAAGGCCCGGCGGCTGGTTTTTTTAACGGCGATAGTTTCAATCGCCTTGGATTTGGCATGTGTGATATATTTCAGCATGATCTCAAGCCCCCGAACTGGCAAGACGGACTGCATCGACGATGCGCTGGTAGCAGCCACAACG
Organism: Pacificoceanicola algae; assembly: GCF_049341065.1. Classification (NCBI taxonomy): domain Bacteria; kingdom Pseudomonadati; phylum Pseudomonadota; class Alphaproteobacteria; order Rhodobacterales; family Roseobacteraceae; genus Pacificoceanicola; species Pacificoceanicola algae. The sequence goes on from NZ_JBMPIX010000028.1 coordinate 37,641, forward strand.
ACAGACGTTGCCCGACATCGCGGCAAGGATTTCATCATCCGTTGGTTTGGGGTTTTCCTTCAGCAGTGATGCTGCCTGCATGATCTGACCGGATTGACAGAAGCCGCATTGCGGTACGTTCAAGTCCCGCCAAGCTTCCTGCACGGGGTGATCGCCGTTACTGTCCAGACCTTCAATGGTGGTGATCGACTTGCCAACAGCCTCACCCACTGTCATCTGGCACGACCGCTGCGCTACGCCATCCACATGCACCGTGCAGGCTCCGCACAAACCGACCCCGCAGCCATATTTAGTGCCGTTAAGTCCCGCGATATCGCGGATCGCCCACAGCAGCGGCATATCGTCGGGCGCGTCCAATTCGGACTCAGCCCCATTTATCGTTAGGCTTTTCATCTTCGCTCCTCCCACGCCGCCCGGATATACTGTTCGGGCTGGGCGCCAATTCAGTGACTAAATAAGCGATGGTTCCAAGTCACAGCTCACAGACCCCTCAGTACTTGGAAACCGGAAACGCGATCACAGGTCCCCAAGTTGCGCCGCTCCTCCATTGCACGCATTCCCGTGAACACAGAGGATGGTTGAACAACCGGGCTTCAATTCAAAGACTTATCTTTATGAAGCCCTTGGGATATTCGTTTGATCAATGGGATGTATTGCGGCGACCTATAGTGGGTATAGGCTACGGATGCGGGTCGCCTCCAAAAGGTCTATACCCTATTTTTTACCCTTCCCAACCAAGGAACACTCGCTACTGTTTCCGGTGAGAAGGCTTACAAGGAGAATGAAAAATGGCTTGGCAAAAACCCATACTGAAGGAAGTTGCTTGCGGCATGGAAATCAATATGTACGCCCCGGCAGATGATAATGAACGGGATCACGACCTGTTCTAAGCTAAGCGAGTTTGGGAGCAGGAAGAAACTCGGGCCAACATGACGTTTGCGCGCCTCCGATTGCAGATCCCGCAGAGAGTTTGGCAAACAACCAAAGGCCGCACCAAAACGGAAGGGTAAGCGGCTCTCCTAGGTTGGGTAGTGCAAAGGGGGGATCAGATCAGTTTGGCCTCCCAAAAACCTCGATCAACCAGTTCCCGAATGATTTCAAGTGTAAGCTCTTCCACGGCGCGGCAGGCGCGTGTTTTCTTTCCATCTTTTGGCCAAACGAGATAGACCGGAAGCACCAATAAGGGATCAATGATCGGTGCCCGGATCAACTCACCGCGATTGTAAAAAGTGTTGACGGCGGAGGCTGTAAAAATCCCATAGGCTGATCCTCGGGTGACAAGTTCGATAAGCTGTCGCAGCGCGTCCATTTCCTGCACCACGTTTAGCTTGACGCCAAATTCTCTTTCGTAGTTTTGGATCGTCTTTCGGAATCCAATTGACGGTAGAACCATGTCGACATTTTCAAGCTGTTTGAACGCGACTCCGTTCTCCGGCGTAAAGTCGAATGGCCAGGCATCTGGTGCCGAACAAAAATACAGCTGTTCGTCTAAAATGTGCCTTGTTTCCAGATGTTCAATTCCATCAGTGTGGTAGAGCATCGCCACGTCAACAATGCCCTCTTCGAGCCAAGGCACAAAATACCCGCTGATTGCTTCGATGACTTTCAACTGCACATCCGACAATTCGAGGCGCACTGTTTCAACCAGAGGGGTCGCCAATACCATCGTGACGGAAGGCGGCATGCCGAAACTAACCTGACCAGCGGCTGCACTTGCCAAATCCTTCATCGAGCCCATACAGCGTTCGAATTCGCGGCATATCCGATGGGCGTGCCTCAGCAAAACTTCGCCCTCTTCTGTCAGCGAGATTCCCCGCGGTGAACGGACCACCAATGTGACGTTCAGTTCATTTTCCATCCTCTGGACGATCTGCGACAAAGACGGCTGAGAAACGCCAAGGATCTGAGATGCTTCGGACAAGGACGAAGACTTTGCAATAACCGAAAAATAAGTGAACTGTTTGATGTCCATATCAATGTCTTATGTCGGGTCAGGAACGCTTGACTCAGGATCACCCCGTTGCTCTTGCATGGGCACATTCATTGGCCCCACCAGAGAATGCACGGCCCCGGTATTGAACGTCAGGAGTCGGCCCCTTGATCGCTTATTGTGGTCAAGTTTCATGGTTCGCTTCAGTCAACTTCCGGAACGCAGATTATAAGCTGTCAAATACGGAGTGGTCAACCATTTTGGTATTACCAATCCTTTTGCGATGGGTTCAAACTGACTCCCATCACCAGATCCCCGCATTCGGCGTGGCAAAGTGTCGTGACCCGGAGCTTAAGATTATCGCCAGCGGCGGATTTCAATCATGGGAAATGCAGCGGCGATCTGAGACATCTCAGCCTCTTCTGCAAGGCATAGCGCGGTTGATAACCCATCTGCCAAAGCTGCTGTGGGGGCTAACACCGCAACAGTGTCCCATTGCGGTTTGCGGCCCCTCGCGTTCAGGATATGGCTACGCCCACCAATCATCGTGCCGTTTGTCGATGACACTGCAAGCGCCCTTTGCGACAGAGTAACTTTGTCGAGCATCGCACCATCAGGAGTGCTGACGCCGATTTCCCAATCAGCATTCCCGGCACGGAATTCGCCTATATTAACAAGTGTTTCGCCGAATCCAGCTTTGGCCAGGGCTGCACTTACCAGATCTGTGACATAACCCTGGGCGATCCCGTTCAACGTCAGGCTCTGACCTGGGCCCAATGAAACAACGCCACCCATCTTCACACGGTCCCAACCGACTTGTTTCGCCGCCGCTGCACTATCGCTCCCTTTTGCCAGTGCAGCCCAGAGCGTCTGTACAGTCGGGTCAAACAAACCATTTGTACCACGATAAAGGCGGTCACACAGCTCGATCAACGCTCTAAACTGGCTTGAAGGTCGCAGAGTTCCGGCATTGTTCAAACGTGAGAGTGAACTGTCAGTTCGATAGAGACTGAATTCGGACTCAGCCGCACGCAGAACTGAAAGAGCGTAATCCAATGCCGCGTCGCCGCCTGGTCCCCGCAGCGTGATCTGAGCTTCGGCTCCCAATGCCAATCCCTGCCAACGGGTCTGCGCGACCGATGTTGCCGGGGCTGCAACGGCTGCAGCAGCAATCGCAATAAAACGCCTCCTTTTCATGCTGCTTCAATGCGGTCGCGGGCGCGGGCCGCAAGGACCAGAGGCACACATTGAGCATCGTCGTCATGGATTTTCACGCAATCCAAACACTGAAAACACTCATCATAGAGGATCTCGCCAGATTTCTGTATTGCCCCATAGCGGCACTTCACGCGGCAAAGTTGACATGGGCTACCGCATTCTACCCGCCGTGCGATCCAGTCCCTTTGGCGTAAGAGACCACCAATGGCCATCACCGCCCCCAGAGGACAGACGTAACGGCAGAAGCCTTTGAACAGCACCATAGACAAAACCAACCAGAACACAGCATAGGCGACAAACCACCATTCGCGGTCGAAATAGACGGTGATTGCGGTCTTGAACGGTTCAATCTCGGACACGACGTCCACCTGTGCGGGGTCATAGATCACGACGACAACCATACTTGCAAGGACCCAGTATTTGAGTTTTCGCAAGCGCTTGTCCCATACCGGAGAGGGCGTGACTTGCGGCAGCTTCAGCGGCGCTGCAATCTTGGCCGCAAATTCCTGAAGAGCCCCAAACGGGCAGAGCCAGCCACAAAACAATCCCCTTCCCCACCAGACAAAGCCGCCAATGGCAGCAATCCAGACCAGCAGCGAAAATGGGTCGTACAGCAGAAACGCAAAAGACCCTTCGTCGACGGCCGCCCGTATCACCGCCAAAGGTGTGACAATGGATAGTTGCCCTTGTCCCCACCAACCTACAAACCCGGTCATTCCCGCCAGCACCGTTAACCGGATCGGTGTAAAGGTTCGCAGCCCTGCCAAACGGTTTTGCTTCAAGGCCAAGACTGCGATCAACCCAACGAGGAACAGGCTTAGACCAATAAGGTCCTCTTTGCGGGTAATGAGTGCTTCTAACCAGGGCGGAGTGGGGCGAACTATCTCGGGCCTTTCAAAGAACCGTTCCGGGGTCTTGTGGGTGACGGAAAACGCAGCCTCACCGATTTGAGGCATGATCGACCGGCTCTCGCGGATCGCCAGCAACTCGAGCTTCCAATCTTCGGTCGGATCGAAACCCAACCGCCGGTCGACACGCAGGATCATCCCCTTTCCAGCCGGTGCGTCCGCATGGGGAACAAGCGTGATATCGGCGTCTTTCACTGAGACAGGAAACCCACCTTGTGACAATTTCAACAGATCGGGCGCACCGCTGGGTACAAACCCGTCGCCGACCAACCCGTGGCGTCCTGCTTCGATGACAAGTAGAAGTTCATCGTTTTCGAATAATTCAGAGAGCCGTGCCAATTCAGACTGCGTGATCTGGGACAAAGCTGCCCTTGCTATGGCGGGTGGACTGATATCGACGATCCAGAGATCAATAAACAAGGCATCAAGCGCTGCCTCTGCCTGGCTATCGCTCTCGGCCCAGATCGTTCCCGCAAATGCCTCTTGCAATTGTCCATTTGTTACTTGGAATCGCTGGACAATCCCTTGCTCCACCAATTGAGCCCAACTCAACACGTCGTCGGTTTCAACGGCAACTGGGGGCGGTCCCAGGCGAACACCCTGCATCTTTTCCCGTGCCACTGACATCGCCGCACCCATAAGGCTTTCATGGGCAATCCTGACCGAGGCTGTAGCCCGTGCAATCCCGTGGAGCTTCACTTGCCCCGGCGCTGTCCCTTGATCGTCAAACGGCGCCCCGACAACCATTGGAGTGGTTATCGAACGGCCCTTATATTGTTCGAAATACTTGTGGAATGCCGCTTCTCCGATACCCGACTTGAAAATCGGTTCGCTATGATCAAGCAGGCGCACATCTAAGATGTTCGTTTCCAAGTCCAACGTCACCAACATATTGATCGGCGCGCCGGAAAAGCCTGGAATCGGAGCCAGCGGAAAGGTCTCAAAGATGTACCCCGCATCCACACCCGCTGTATTGACGATTGTATAGACACCTTTGTCGTTCACTGGCTGACCCAGCTTGTAAGGTGGTATCACCAAAGCAGATAGCTCCGGCCGTTTCATCGGTTCGGCATTGAGACCGAAGGCGGGCGTCAGTACAGAAGCAATTAGAAGAACAAACAGGAATCGCCGCATACGAGGATCGTATAGGGCTGACTCAATACTGAGAACCGCGAGGTGTTTGGCTATTGCTCGAACCTATACCAAACCGGCTGATCTGGTCTGCTGGGTGCCGCCATACGGCGATCGGTTACTTGCGGTAGATAAAATCCTGGTCAGTGGTTCCGGGCAAAGTGTCCAGCACTTCTCGGACTCGATCATGCACAGGTGACTTTTTGCATACGGGGTCTGTTGCTTCGGCATCATGGGCCAAAGCCATGGCCTGACACCGGCAGCCTCCGAAGTCTATTTCCTTACGGTCACAACTCTGACAGGGCTCGGGCATCCAGTCAGTGCCTCGGTACGCGTTAAAGGCGGTGCTGTTGTACCAAATATCGGACAAATGTTCATCCCGCACGTTTGCAAACTTCAGATGGGTGATCGTTTGTGCGGCATGGCAAGGTAAAACGGTTCCATTTGGTGTGACATTCAAACCGGTCGATCCCCAGCCGCCCATACAGGCCTTGGGATAGTCCGAGTAGTAATCCGGCGGTACGAAATCAAAGGCAAGAACCCCTCTTAGCCGGCGACTGGCCTCGGCGACGGATTCCTTTACAGCCTGTGTTTGTTCACGCGTCGGCAGCAAGGCAGCGCGGTTGGACAGAGCCCAGCCGTGAAATTGGACACACGCAACTTCAAGCCGCCGGGCGCCAAGCTCAACCGCCATTTCGATGGTGCGGTCCAGATCATCCAGATTCTGTCGGTGCATGACCGCATTCAGTGTTAGCGGGATGCCGCGCGCGCCGATCTCTTTGGCGATGGCCATTTTGCGCTCAAAGCCTCCGCGATAGCCGCCAATCCGGTCTGCCAACTCTTGGTTGGTGCCTTGAAGGGACAATTGAATATGGTCCAGCCCGGCCGCCTCAAGCCGATCCAACCGCTTGGGCGTCAGTCCAATGCCCGACGTGATCAGATTGGTGTAGAGCCCGATGCGGGCGGCCTGGGCTGTCAGTTCTTCAAGATCGCGGCGTGACGCAGGCTCGCCCCCCGACAGGTGCAGTTGCAGAACGCCGAGATCGAAGGCCTGTTGGAACACATCCACCCAGGTCTGGGTGTCCAGCTCGGTCTCTTTGCGCTCAAGCTCGACCGGGTTGCTGCAATAGGGGCAGCTGAGTGGGCAGCGGTGAGTGAGTTCTGCCAACAGCGCGATGGGCGGCGGGGCGGTCATGTCTGCACCAACACATAGAGACGGCTACGCAGGGCCTGCAGAAACCGTTGAACATCGGTTTCGACCTGATCGGCGGGTGCGCCGTACGTAGTGGCAAGATCAGTGACGATCTGGCCAAACGAGGTCTGGCCATCGACCCGTGACAGGATGGCAACGCCGATATCGTCCAGCTCGATCACCTTTTCCGGAGCCTGCAGGACCATGCGGTCGCGCACCGCGTCACGCTGAACCCGCACACCGCGCGGCAGATAGGGACGGTCGGTCTGGTGCAGCTCAATCGTCATAACAGGCCCTCTCCCGGTTTCCACGCACCGGGCGGGATCAGGCCCGGCTCCACATATCCCGACCAGAGCGCATCCAACTGCGCCCACAGCACGTTGGTTTTGAAGATCAGCGCTTCGCAGGCCATGTCCTCTTTCTCCGCTGTGTCGGCATGGTCCAGAACCCAGTTCAGGCCGAATGCCACGTCCTTAGGCGCTTGGGTCAGGCGTTTTTGGAAATAGGACAGGCTGTCAGGATTGGCAAAATCGTAATGCTGCAACAGGCCCTCTATCCGCTGTTCGTGGATTTTCGGGGCAAACAACTCGGTCAGAGAAGACGCGACCGCCTGCAGCAGGGGCTTTTCACGCACGTAGTGCACATAGGCGTCGACGGCGAATTGGGTCGCTGGAAGAATACCGCGGCCCGAGGCGACATAGTCGGGGTCCAGCCCCACGGCCTCGGCCAGTTTCAGCCAGCGCCGGATGCCACCGCCCTCGGCCACGCCGCCATCGTGGTCTTCTATGCGGGATCGCCACTCACGCCGGATATCGGGATCGGTGCAGCGTGACATAAAGGCGGCATCCTTCATGGGAATTGCCGCTTGGTAGGCCCAGCGATTGATCACCCAAGCGCGCACCTGATCGGGGGTGCACTGACCACTGTGCAGCCGGTGATGAAACGGGTGTTTGTCGTGATAGCGCTCCGCCCCGATCTGGCGCAGGCGGGCCTCAAGGGTGTCGCGGCTCATATCGAGATCTCCTGTCCGTCATAGGCGATAGTCCAGCCTGCGGTTTCCACAAAGGCGCGCTCAGAGCTGTCAGGTTGCAAAACAGGGTTGGTGTTGTTGATGTGGATAAAGGTTTTGGCCGCGCGGATGTCTTTCAGCCGCGCGATCGATCCCTCAGGTCCGCTGATCGAGATATGCCCCATGCGCTGCCCGGTTTTCACGCCGGTTCCGGTGCGGATCATCTCATCATCGTCCCAAAGCGTGCCGTCAAAAAACAGCTGGTCGGCATCTGCAATCCGGGCAAGCAGATCGTCGGTCACCTGCGCGCAGCCAGGGATGTAATAGGCGGTCTTGTCTGCGGTGGTCAGCCGGACGCCGACAGTCTGTTCGCCCAGCAGATCGGTCTGGACGCTGTCGCCCTCCATGAACAGCGGCACCTTGCCAGGAACCGCAAAAAGCTGCGCCCGCAACCCTTCCTGAAGCTTGAATTCATCGCCGAGGGCAATCTGCCGACGGCCCACTTTCTCGCGATTGACCGCATCGAATATCCGGTTGTCGGACAGAACATCCAAAATATCGCCCGTGGCAAACAGGGTAAACGGGGTCTGTTCACGCAGGCTGAGCAGCCCGGCGATATGGTCGATATCCCCGTTGGTCAGCAGGACAGAGGCCACAGGCGTGTCGCGCAGCGCGCGGGGGTGCATTTTGGGGCTGTCCAGCATCTGCTGGCGAATATCGGGCGAGGCGTTCAGGATGCTCCAGTTCAGGCCATCCGGGGAAACTGCCAAAGAGGATTGGCCGGAGGGCGGGATTTTCCCCTTACGGGCGTCCTCGCAATTCCGGCAACCACAGTTCCATTGTGGCAAACCGCCACCTGCAGAAGCCCCAAGAACTAGAAAGTGCACTTTGGGCCTCCGCTGAGTTTACGTGATCAGAACAGGTCGCGCTCGTGCTCGCGGCCTTCATCCTCGGACGGAGAATACATGTTTATCTCCATGCCGCAATTCACTTCCTTCAGCTTCGGTGTACTCCAGGTCATAGTATCCTCCCGGTGATTGACTGGCGTTGTTTGAAACCTACAACCGGCGTGATTTTCAGAAAATGCTGCTTTGGTCGTAAGGATGGAATGCAATGTTGAGGGTCGGGATGGCTGCGTCAATAGTCTTGGGGTCGTAGAGGCGGGACTTAGGACTTTCGTCGAATGTCACGGCTGCGGGGGGAAATATACTCTCACGCTCATGCGCGCGATCCTGCTACTTGTGTTTTTGCTTCTCAACTGCCTGTCGGTTCGGGCAGAGCCTTTCCCGCGTGAGCAGATCGAAACCTATATCCGCGCCCCGTTTTCACTAGGCGATGCGCTGAACGATGATGGCGTTTACAGCCTGCTTAATTCCGGCGGCAGTGAGGCTGGATATGTATTTGAATCCGAGCCTTTAGCCCCCTTGCCAGGGTTTTCGGGCGCACCGATCAACATGCTGGTGGTGCTGGACCTTGAGGGTCGCTTTCTGGACGTCCAACTGATCGAACACAATGAGCCGATCTTTGTCTCGGGTCTGGGTGAGGCCCCGTTTCACAAGTTCTTTGAACAATACGGCGGGCTATCAATTTCGGATTCGATTGTGGTGGGAACGCCCTATGGCGATGCGGCGGCGGGTTCACAGCTTGTTTATCTGGATGGCGTCACCAAAGCGACAGCCAGCGTGCGTATTGCCCACGAATCCGTTATGGGAGCTGCGCTGGCAGTGGCCCGTGAAAAGATGCAGGGTCTGGCGACCGGGCCGCCCGCCTTTCCCGACCCCGAGTACCGAGAGGATTTGACCTGGCAGGATCTGGTCGATCAGGGAATCGTCACGCGCAAGACCTACACCAACGCGCAGGTCGACGCCCTGTTCGCAGGCACCTTGTGGGCGGATGACGACCCAGAAGCGCAGGAATTTCCGGATGAACCATACTTGGACATCTGGGTCGTCGATCTGGGCCCCACCTCCATCGCCCGCGCCGCGCTTGCCGAGGACAGTTTCGATGACCTCCAGAGTTTTCTGGAAATTTCGGACAATGATGAACCGATCCTGGTGATTGAAACCGCGCGCCACGGTCTGGTCAGCGAAGAATTCGTGCGCAATACAGCACCTGACTGGCTGTCGGCGGAACAGGACGGCTTTCCGGTTGCCCTGCGCGATGCCGATCTTTTCGTGGAGTTGGCCGACGGTCTGCCGGACGGCACCGCCATGATCCTGCGCACGGACCGCAGGTTGGGCTTTGACCCCTCACGCGATTGGGTTCTGAAGGTGCTGGCTGTGCGCGAACACGGCATGTTCCAGCCCGAAACGGGGTCGGTCACTCTGGACGTGCCCCATGTCACGCCCGAGCGGTTCTTTGCGCGCCCTGTTCAGATCACGCCGGTCCCGCCGTGGCTTGAGGCATTGCGCAACCGTCAGGGCGACATGATCGTTCTAGGGGTTTTCCTGACCGGCCTCGTTGTCGCGCTTACCTTTCGCATGAATGCACTGGCGGCACAGCCTTTGTTTACCCCGATCCGCTTGGGCGTGCTGGCCGTTGTTATCGGTTTTGTCGGATGGTGGGGACAGGGGCAGCTTTCCATCGTCACCGTTCTTGGAACACTCAGAACAGCAGTCGAAGGCGGCAGTTTCGCATTCCTGCTGTATGACCCGTTTTCCCTGCTGATCTGGGCGGTGTCCATCGCCGGTTTCATCGCATGGGGCCGAGGGCTGTTCTGCGGATGGCTCTGTCCTTTCGGCGCGTTGCAGGAATTCGCGCACCACCTGGGCAAAACCCTTCGCCTGCCGCAGATTGAACCGTCCGAGGCCTGGGACAGGCGTCTGAAATGGTTGAAATACGTCATCCTCGCGGGCCTTGTAGGTGTTGTGCTTATCGCCCCCGATCAGGTGGACAAGGCCACCGAGATCGAGCCTTTCAAGACTGCGGTCACCACCTTCTTTGTGCGGGAATGGTATTACGTGGCCTATGCGGTGGGATGGGTTTTTCTGGGCATGGTGCTGTTCAAGGGGTTTTGCCGCTATGTCTGCCCGCTTGGGGCTTTCATGGCGATTGGCGGCTTGGTACGCGGTCGGGATTGGATCGACCGGCGTGCGGAATGCGGCTCTCCCTGCCAATTGTGCAAGGTCAAATGCAAATACGGAGCCATCGCCAAAAGTGGGCGTATCCAATATGACGAATGCTTTCAATGCCTTGACTGCGTTTCGATCCATGACGACAGCACGAAATGCGTGCCTTTGATTGTCGCTGCCCGACGCCGAGACAGAGAGGTCGCCGCCGAATGATAAACCGTCGCCGCTTCCTTGCCATCTCTGCTGCTGCGCTGACCACACCGGCGGTTGCCCAGCCCACAAAATGGTACGGCTACGCCTTGGGCGCGGAGGTCAGCTTAACCTTTGACGCTCCTCCCGAGGTTGCTGAACCCGCCATTGCCCGCGTCCGAGCCGAGCTTGGACGCTGCGAGGCACTGTTCAGCCTCTACCGCCCGGAATCCGATTTGTCTCAGTTGAACCGTTTTGGTCACCTGAAGGCACCGGCGCCCGAAATGCTTAGGTTGCTGCGGGCCTGCGATCGCGCATACCGGCAGACTGACGGGCGTTTTGATCCGACCGTTCAACCCATATGGCAGGCAGCGGCACAGAATGGAGATCTCGAAGCTGCTCGGAAAACTCTTGGTTGGGACCGCGTTCGGATTTCACCTGATCATATTGCTTTGGATTCAGGTCAGGCGTTGACGCTGAATGGTATCGCACAGGGCTATGCCACAGATTTGGTCACAGAAGTGCTGCGTCAGGCGGGTTGGAGAGTACCGTAAAGTGTGGGGCAATCATGCAGCCATTTCGGTTTCGGACGAAGGCTTCAACGCCGGATGCCATTGCTCGAACTTGGCGCGCAGGGTGCCATCGAGGGCTCTGGTTCGGGTTTGCAGCATGAGGTGCGCGCCTCGTTTTGACCAGCGCATTTGCTGCCGCTTGCCGAAGCGCTTTCCAACAACGGTGTTGACGGTGCTTTCGACAAAGCCGGTTGAAACGCGTTCACCGTACCGTCGTCTTTCCGCATAGTTCGGGATCATCAAGGCGTTGTTGGCGATGTAGGTCTCGAACTCGGACGCCGCCTTCCGAAGTGCCTTGATGCTGGCATAGTCCGTCTCGACAACTTCCAGATCGATGACAAGGTCTTCGATCGCTGCCTGACCATTGTGAAGGTTGCCATTCCAAAGGAACCCTTTGATCTGGCGCAGCAGGCGGGCAATGGCTTCGGCCTCTGCGGGATTGTGATGCGCAAGCCCTTTGACGTATTGCTGCATGACGGTGATGCGCATGGTGATGTGGAACCAATCCAGGATATGCTCAGAGGAAGGTGCCATGTGTCGCGCCATGTGGATGACGGTGTCTCCACCGTCAGTCATGAATGTCACTGGATGGTTTTCCTGCCAACCCTGATCCTTCAAAACTTCATGCAGTCGCCGCTTGGGCTTGTCATCATGACTTTGGACAAGCCCAAGATAGCGGCTCGGGCGATCTGTGGGGATGGATTTGCCGACGGTGACCTCGAAATGCGACTGACCCGCGTCGCGAGACCGAACATAGCCACCGTCGATACCGACGGTGATTTGGCCCTCAGGGTTGGGAAGCTGGGCGCGCTGGTGGGGACTGGTTTCAATGAAACTGTAACGCTCATCAGAAAGTTCGGCCTCCATCCGCGTGGCCACACGCCCCAGATGTCTGCGGATGGTGTCTGGATTTAGCCTCATATCAATCGGCAGGACATCTTTCAGCAGGTTAGTCGTGACCCCGAAAGATACAAGCGAAGCCCATTTCGTCTCAAGCCAGAGCAACTCCGGGGCGATATGGTCGGGCAAAAGTTCGTTCAGAGGACTGAAAGTTTTGGCTGGACCATTGTGGCACTGGCAGGAATAGAAGCGCGGACTTTCAACGGCGATGTCACCGAAGACCGTCCGGTATCGAATTTGCCGGCGCCCTTTGCCACGAAGCTTTCGATCACAGCACGTACAGCGGGCACGTTGGATACAAAACGCTTCGCATTGCGCGGCAACAACTTTCCGCTGGATGCCCAAAAGAACGGCTTTGCCTTCCTCTATGGACAGGCCGATGTCACCAGCAGCCTCAATGCCCTTGGAGAATGCGGCGATCCTATCCGTGTGAGCGGTGCCATCTGGCGCAGTTATTGTGACGCTGATTTCGATATCCATCTTCGGGGTCTGCCTGCTTGATTATATTGGTTCTGAATCTCTCGCCCGCATGATTGTCTGCCGACTGGTGCCCATTTCGCGTGCGATGGAGGAAACTGTCGCGCCATTGGCAATCTTTTCGCGGACCAGCGCCTGCTGATCAGCCGAAAGGGTTGATGGGCGCCCCAGTGTTTTGCCTTGCGCTTTCGCACGCGCCAGCCCCGATTGCGTGCGTTCGATCAGAAGGTCTCGCTCGAACTGGGCAACTGCGTTGATCACACCCATCGTCAGCTTGCCCGCAGAACTGGTCAGATCCACGCCGCCCAAGGCGAGGCAATGCACACGGATGCCCAAGACTTCCAGCTTGGCCACGGTCGTACTGACATCGATCGCATCGCGCCCCAGCCGGTCCAGCTTAGTCACGACAAGAACATCGCCACGCTCCATCTTGTCCAGAAGACGCGCAAATCCCTTCCGCTGTGCGATGGCCTGTGAGCCGGAAACCGTTTCGGTAATGATCCGGTGTGGCTCCACCGCAAATCCTGCGGCAGCGATCTCCCGGATCTGGTTTTCGGGGTCCTGTTCGACGGTCGATACTCTGGCGTAGGCGAATGTTCTGGTCACAGCATTGCAATTCTGTCCGGAAATGTTGTCCAAAATAATACGCCTGTTCGATACAGGTTCAAGATAATTTATGGACAGATCATTACGCCCTGTCCGGAACCGAACCATTTCGGACGGCCCTTACCACATCTGCTGGCGCATCAGGTCGCGATGATCTCCGGATCGAAACCGCTTGTTCACAGCACCCCGTGAGAATTTCCCGTCGACGAACGGCTTGCGAGCAACCATCCGTTCCATCGCAGCTTCCACCTCGTCAGACATGAAATCAGATACCGGCCGATTGGGGGCGTTCGCTGCTACAACATCTTCAAGGAAACCAACCATGACGCCCATGTCATTCCAGGCATCATAGCCGTCAGCCTCATCCCGCCGTTCAAGATACCCATATACACCACCGCAATCTTCAGGCGGGCAGGCTCCGGAACCGCCTATGCAGGCCGGATAGGTTTTCTTTGGTGGCGGATTAATCGCTTCAACACGAATTTCGTGTTCCCAGTTATTCCCCATATCGTAAACGTAGGAAAATCGTTCGTTCTCGCGGAACCCAAACTGCTGCAAGGATACATCCGGGTTTCCAGCATGCAACTCCAACGAGCCGTATTGTACCGCGTGAACCTCGAAGAGGAACAGATGAATGCCCTCCCAGCCCATCGCAACCTGAAGAATGCCGTGCAGTTCACGCAGTGTCGTCGAATCCGATACCAAAACACGCCGCCAGATCATCGGGCTCAACCCAAGAAGGCGTACCTTTAGCTGATAGATTGGAGAAGCGGATGACATCCAAAATCCTTGCCAGCATCAATCCCAAAATTCAACTGCCCCACACTTTACGGTACTCTCCCAGACCAGCAATCATGGTATTTAACATAAACTTCATTA